>JAKBAP010000534.1 GCA_021808995.1 Planctomycetota bacterium
GTCGGGCGTGGGAGGGATTATGGGAATCCCGTCAGTAGGCCATTGGGATTCCAGGTCAGAGACGGCCGATCAGCCTTCGATCCGGGGCGTGGTGGATGGCGCTGGCAGGGATCGGGAATCCGGGAGTGGGAGCTTGATCTCGACCTCGAAGCCCCTGTCAAGATTACGCGCGGTGATCTGGCCGCTATGTAACAAGACCGCCCGATTCGCGATCGCGAGTCCCAGGCCCACCCCGCCATCGGAACGGGCACGCGCGTCGTCCACCCGATAAAATGGCCGGAAAATCTCCGCCAACAGGTGCGCGGGCACTCCTGGACCACGATCCCGAATCGTGATCGCCACGCGACCATCACGAAGGCCAAGGTCAATGTCGACGTCGGTCCCCGCGGGCGCGTGCCGGATCGCGTTTCGGAGGATGTTTTCACAGGCCCTCCACAGTAACTCGCGCGAGCCGACCACCTCGACCGAGCCATCGAGCAGCCGGGGCACCAGTCGGCAGCCGGCAGCCGTCGCCTCGAGCCGGGCTAATGAGATCAGATCGGCGATCATGGCCGCCAGATCGACGTCCTCGAAGTGCCTTGCCGACGGATCCCCCTCGGTCCGGGTGAGCTCGAGCAGCTCGTCGACCAGGTGGTTGAGCCTGCCGGCCTCCTTGCGAATTCGCTGAAGCGAGCCCTCGAGGTCGGGCGAGGATCGAACGAGCTCGATGGCGAAACCCAGGCGGGCCAGGGGCGAACGGAGCTCGTGCGAGACATCCTGAAGCAATCTGCGCTCCGCGGAGAGAAGGGTCTCGATCTGGCCCGCCATTCGGTTGAACGATCGGGCCAGGTCGCCGAGCTCGTCCTTGCGATCCAGATGAGCGCGAACCCCGAGCTCGCCGCGACCGAACCGTTCGACGGCATGCCTGAGCAGACGCAACGGCGACGCGAGATGCACCGCCAGGACGTACGCCAGGATCCCCAGGAGCACGGGCAACCAGGCGAAATACCAGATCCAATCCCAGCCCCCGATCCGCCGCGGCAAAATGGTCGCCAGGCGGTAACGGCGGTCGTCGGAATCGCGGAGGCGGACGGGGCGGTCGCTGGTCGAGATTAGCCGCCAGGGGCGGTCTCGACCCATCGCGGCCCCACGCGAAAGCAGGGCGGACCGGTCCTCGCCCGTGATCAGGTCGACTCCCGCTCGATCGGTCAAGACAAACTCAAAACGTGAATAGGAATTCAAGCGTGTGATATAAGCGCTCAGCCCGGCGGCACCTTCCTGTTCATAGGCCCGACGAGCCTCGTCGAGCAGGAAGTCGTTCAGGCGGGTGATCACGTTGTCGCGACCACGGATCCGCTGAAAGGTGAGATAGGAGGTCGCCGCGAACCCCACCAGGGAAAGCCCGACGGTCGCGGTGAGCCAGAGCACGATCTTGGCGAAAATCGAATTCACCCGGAGCTTCATTCGATGGCCCCGATCTCCTGGGTGACCCGCGACTGAAAGAGGTAGCCGACGCCGCGAATCGTCCGGATGAGGGCTCCCAACGGGCCTAGCTTTCGCCGCAGGTGGCTGACATGGACGTCGAGCGAGCGTTCCAGGGGCGAGGCGGGCCGCTGATGGATCGCCGCCGTGAGCTCGCCGCGCGAGATGATTCGCCCGGCCGATCGAGCCAGGATCAGGAGGATCTCGAATTCGATGGTGGTGAGCTCGAGTGGTTCGCCGTCGATCCAGGCGTCACGGGTGGCGGGCGTGAGCCTGAGCCCGCCGGCCTCGACGATTTCAGTGACCAGGGCCCCTGTTCGACTCGTTCGGCGCAGGACAGCGCGAATGCGCGCGATGAGCTCCTCGGGGTCGAACGGTTTCGGGAGGTAATCGTCCGCGCCGGCGTCGAGGCCGGCGATCCGGTCGTCGCGGCTGGTTCGGGCGGTAAGCATGATGATCGGTACCAGGCTGCGGCGGCGGATTTGCCGCAGGACCTCGAATCCCTCGAGCTCGGGGAGCATCACGTCGAGCAGGATCAAATCATATCGCCCCTCGAGCGCGCGTCCGAGTCCGCGCTGACCGTCGAGAGCGGTCTCGAGCTTGATGCCCTGGGCCGTGAAATACTCTTGCATCAGGCCACAGAGCTCGACGTCGTCGTCGATCAAGAGCAGGCTTGGGTTGGGCTCGGCCTTGAGACCGCCGTTCGTAATGCTGTTCATGTCGCGGATTCCAGTTCAGGATCGGGCCACGGCCGAAGGGCGCGGCGAGCGAGGGGGGCGGCGGTTCGGTCGTGGTTGCATCGCCTGATCGGGATCATTCCGCTGGCCCCCCGTGGTTTCGTCGCGCCCTGGGCTTCATTCGAGTCCACCAAGGTCAGGGATGGAATCGCGCCATGCCGCCCGGCCCGCGCAGGCCCATGAGATAGACGCCAAAGGATGCCGCCGGGCCAGTCGGGTTCGCCGCCAAACCCGCCGGTTTCGCGGTCGTCAGCGCGGTCTGAAGGGCCTGTTCGTCGGTCTGGATCTGAGCCGTCTGGGTCGCGGTCGCGCCCATGCTCTCAAGGACGGCCGCGGCGTCGGCCTTGATCTGGGTGACGGCGGCGTCGCCGGTGAGTGTGCCGGCGCGGGCCGACGCCAGGTCGGTCTGAAGCGTGGAGGTCGCCGTCGAGCTCGGGGTCGCCCCGCTCGGGATCGCGGCCTTGAGATCGGTCTGGACGGTCTTCATCGCGGCCGAAACCGCCGCCGATCCACCCCAATTCGCTCCCGCCGGCGGCTGACCCAGGCCGGGTCCACCAGGACCAGGGCCAAACATCCCCCCGCCGCTCCCTCCCATGGCGGTCTGGACGGACTGCTGGTCGGCGGTAATCTGGGCGACCTGGGCCGAGCTCAGGCCCATGCTCGCAAGAATGGCGGCCTGGTCGGAGGCAATCGTGGTCTGAGCGGCCGTTCCCGAGAGCGATCCCTGATGGATCGCGGTCATGTCGGTTTTGAGGTTCGCGAGCGAGGCCGCGGTTGGCTTCGCGCCGGCGGGGACGTCGGCCTTGAGATCGGTCTGGAGTTTCCGCATGGCCGTCGTCGCCGCGGCGGAAAGGGTGGGACGGTGACCCATGAAGCCGTGCCCTCCACCGGCGATGGATGACGAATCGACGAATCGCCTGGCGAACTTGTCGATCGTGCCATGTGAGATCCCCATTCCACCCACATCGGCCATGCCAGGATACCCCCCCATGCCGAGTCCTGGCAACATTCCCATGCCGCCTGAGAGCAGCGCCCGCCCTTCAAGCGGCTCGCATGTGGCGTTTCGATTCAAACCAA
>JAKBAP010000535.1 GCA_021808995.1 Planctomycetota bacterium
ATTCTGAAGCTGGGTCGATTCTTTTTCTCGGATGGGATCGTCCACGACCCTGACGCGGTCAAGAAGCGACTGCGAAAGGACGGGGTCGCCGTAATGTTGGGCGAGCTCGAGACGCTCGTGGTCGAAACCAGTCCCTTCGACCTAGCGACGCTTGAGCGGTCAGTCCACGATTTCGCCGAGCGGACGGGCCGAAAGATGGGTGACGTCGTGAATCCTCTTCGAGTGGCCGTGACGGGACAGGGGGTGGGTCCAGGGCTTTACGACTGCCTGGTGATCCTGGGACGAGAAACCTGCCTCGCCCGCATCCAGCAAACCCGCGCCATGCTCGGCACGCAGGTTTGATTCCTGGTTTCGTCCTCAATCGCCCTCGCTGTCCTGATCACCTCTCTGTCCACTCCGCGTCTCCGGGTGAGCCCTCCGGTGCCCCGGCGTGAGCTCTCCGACGCGCCCCGTCATGAACCGCCGCTACCGCGACCCCCAGTGGGCGAGGTGTTCGCGGTTGAGCCCATGGATGGCGGCCAAGGCGGTTTTGATGGCGTCGAGGCTTGTGCCGACGTATTTTTCGACCAGTGCGGCGGCGATTTCGAAGGCGACGACGTTTTCGACGATGACGCTCGCGGCGGGGACCGCGCAGACGTCGGAGCGTTCATAAACGGCGGGTTGAGGGTTTTTGGTGGTCATGTTGACGGATGGTCCGCGGGCGGCGAGAGTGCTGATCGGTTTTTTCGAGGCTCTGACGATGATGGGTTCGCCGTTGGAGGTACCTCCTTCAATTCCGCCGGCGTTATTGGTGGGTCGGCGGAAGCCGTGGCGGCGATCGTCGGGTGGGTGGTCGGGTTCGTAGGCGACGGGGTCCATGACGCGAGAGCCGGGCCTTCGGGCGGCTTCGATTCCGAGACCGATCTCGACGGCCTTGATGGCCTGGATGCTCATGACGGCGGCGGCCAGCCGGGCGTCGAGCTTCCGGTCCCACTGGGCGTGGCTTCCCAGCCCGATCGGGCAGCCGGTCACAATGGTTTCGACGACGCCGCCGAGCGTGTCGCCGTCAGCGCGCGCTTGATCGATGGCGGCGATGATCGGCGGGTCGCACACGGGGTTCAGGGTATAGACGGGGCTCGAGTCGCGGAGCGCCTGGTCAAGGGCGACCGGCTCGGCCACGATCCCGCCGATCTCGCGAACATATCCAAACACAGTGATTCCAAGCTCGCGGAGCAACAGCTTCGCGAGCGCCCCGGCCGCGACCCTCGCGGCGGTCTCGCGGGCGCTCGCGCGCTCGAGCACCTGGCGAATGCCGGTCTGATAGTTGATCGCGCCGGCCAGGTCGATGTGGCCGCCCCGGGGCGCGCTTGGCTCGGAGAGGCGCTCGAGCTTGGCGTCCTTATTGATCAGTCTGAGGCTGATCGGCCCGCCGGTCGTGACTCCATGAAAGATCCCCGATTCGACGATCACGCGATCGGTCTCGATCCGTTGCCGTTTGCCCCGGCCGTGGCCCCCCTGTCTGCGCTCGAGTTCCTGGTCAATCAGGGTGGTGTCGAGCGTGATCCCGGACGGGAAGCCCTCGACCACGGTGGTGAGGGCGGGTCCGTGCGACTCGCCGGCCGTCAGATATCGCAGCATCGCATGGCTCCGCCGATCATGTGTCAGACTCCCTCGAGCGGCCGGCCGGTGAGCCGTTCATAGGCTTCAAGATACTTTCGCCTGGTTCGCTCGACCACCTCCACCGGCAGGGCCGGGGGGGGGCTCGCCTTGTCCCAGCCCGTGGTTTCGAGCCAATCGCGGACAAACTGCTTGTCGTACGAGGGCTGCGGTCCGCCAGGTCGGTAACGGTCGCTCGGCCAATAACGCGAGCTATCGGGGGTCAAAACCTCGTCGATCAGCAGGAGCTCTCCCGACGCGAGATCAAATCCCCACTCAAACTTGGTGTCGGCCAGGATCAGTCCGCGCCCGATCGCGAACTCGGCCGCCCGCTGGTAAATCGCCAGGCTCATCGATTGTAGCGTCCCGGCCAGGTCCGCGCCGATCGCGCCGGCCATGGTCGCGATCGAGACGTTCTCGTCATGGCCAGTCTCGGCCTTGGTGGCGGGGGTGAAACGAGGCTCGATCCGCTCGCTTTCCACCAGGCCGGGCTCGAGCGGATCGCCGCAAACCGTTCCGGACGAGCGATATTCCTTCCAGGCGCTCCCCGAGAGGTAACCGCGCACGACGCACTCGAAGGGGACGACCTTGGCCTTGCGAGCGATCATCACGCGGCCGGCGAGCGAGAGCCGTTCGTCGTCCGTGAGATCGAGCCCGGCCTGGTCGACATCGGTGGAGATCAGGTGGTGGGGAACGCCCAGGAATTGAAACCAGAACGCGCTCAGGCCGGTCAGCACGCGCCCCTTATCGGGGACGGGGTTGGGCAAGACCCAGTCAAACGCGCTCAAGCGGTCGGAGGCAACGATGAGCAATCGATCGCCCAGGTCGAAGACGTCGCGGACCTTGCCCCGGCGGACCGGGAGGCGAGAGCGCGAAAGGTGTGTTTCCATGAGCGGGCTAGCCATGCGAAGGAACCCCCGGGATCAGGCGAGCTTGCGTGCCTGGGTTTCGTCGATCAATCGAGCGAGCCATTCGAGATAGGGTGTTCCGCCGGTGCCCCTGGGGTCGCGGACGTGGGCCGCGATGTAGCGACGAGCGAACTCGAGATGCGTCTCGCGAAAGGCCGCGAGCGCGTCGAGAGCGTCATTATAAGGGGCCTTGTCGACGATTCCGCGGGGATCGGGCATGCGCTCGATGGCCTCGATTCGCTCGCGATGAGGACGGGGCATGAATCGTCGCATGTCATTCAGATGATCGGTTAGCATCGAGGGCTGGTGGGGTATCTTGAGAAACGCGACCACGCTGGGCACGATGCTGCTCTGTGCGCCGGTTTCACCGCGAAAATTCAGGGGGGCGGAATCGATTCCTTCATAGACGACCCCATCGAAAAAGCGAATATAGGGGCGGAAGGTTCGATAGTAGAGGGTGGGGTCCATTTTCTCGGGGATACGGCGGAGGGTTTCGACCTGTGCCCAGAGCGACCGCCCGAGCCGGGCGAGAGCCTCGGACGCGGCCGCCGCGTCTCCGGCCACGAGCGAGCACGCGGCGTCGTCGATCGCGCTCAAGAGCCCTTCCGCGAGGGCCTCGATCTCGACATGGACAAGGATAAACCAGTGTTCATCATAGAGATGAACGAAATTTTGGATAGTGTCGATGTTGCCAAGGGCCACCGGACCCATAGGGTCGAAGCGTTTCCAG
>JAKBAP010000536.1 GCA_021808995.1 Planctomycetota bacterium
CAGCGTGAGCGTCACGGGAAGCCAGGCAACCTCGGGTGGCGGCGTCTCGAACAGCGGGACCCTGACCGTCTCGAACTCGACCTTCTCGGGCGACTCGGCCACCGGTAACGGAGGCGGCATCGACAATTCCGGCACGCTCACACTGACCAACTCAACCCTGGCCGACGACTCGGCCATGAACGGAGGGGGCCTCTACACCAGCGGACCCACGACCCTCGTCAACGACACGATTGCTCTGAATTCCGCGACCACCGGAGCGGGGGGCGGAATCGACGTCGCCACGGGCGATTCGTCGGTCTTCCTCGCCAACACCCTGGTGGCGTCGAACACCTTGGGCGCGGTCGCGAGCGACATCGCCGGGCTCGTCGAGGCCTCGAGCTCGTTCAACCTGATCGGGACCGGCGGCGCGGGGGGGCTGGTCACGGGCTCGAACGGCAACCAAGTCGGCGTCGCCAATCCCGGCCTGGGGACCCTCGCGGCCAACGGCGGGCCGACCTTCACCATCGCGCTCCTGCCCGGCAGCCCCGCCCTCAACTCCGGTAGCGCTTCCATTCCGTCGGTCGTGGTGCCGTCGATCGACGAACGGGGCGCGCTTCGGGCCTTTGCCCTACCTGGGGGCTCGGCCACCACGGACGTCGGCGCCTACGAGGTGAGCTCAACCTATCTGGTCACCACCACGGCCGACACCCATTCGGCCGGCACGCTGCGATCGGCGATCGCCTGGGCCGACTCAAACCCCTCGATCGCCGGCCCCAACACCATCGTCTTCGATACCGCCGGTGTCTTCACGACCCCCCAGACCATCACCATCGATCCGAACCTGGGCACGTTCTCACTCTCGAATCTCACCACCCCGATCGTGATTTCTGGACCAGGCGCGGGCATGCTCTCGATCAGCGGCGGCGGGGTGATTGGCGTCTTCTCGGTGGCGACGGGCGCGACAGCGACCCTTGAGGGCCTCACCGTCACCGGGGGGAGCGCGAATCTGGGAGCGGGCATCGACAACCTGGGGACGCTCACGCTTTCCAGCGCCACCGTCTCGGGCGACACCGCGGTCTACAAGGGGGGAGGCGTTTACAACGCCGGCACCCTCACGACCGACCAGGCGACGTTTTCCGCCGACCAATCCCCTTATGGAGTGGGTGGGGCGATCGAAAACATCGGCACCCTGTCGGTGGTCGACAGCACGTTCAGCGGGAACGCATCGTCGTTCCTGGGAGGCGCGATCCACAACCAGACAGGCTCGGTCGCCATCGTCGACAGCACCTTCACGGGGAACTCCGCCACGCTGGGCGGGAGCCTCTTCAACGCCACGGTGATGACGATCACAGGCAGCACAATCTCCAACACCAATTCCTTCAACGGCGGCGCGATCGCCAACGATCTCGCCGGCGTCCTGTCGATCTCCAACTCGACCATCGCCGACAATTTCGCCGGCCAGGTCGGGGGCGGAGTCAATAACGCGGGCTCGCTCACCATCGTGAACAGCACGATCGCCTACAACTCCGTCGCCTCCGGCGGCGCGGGGGGGGGCATCAATGTCGCGGCGGGGTCCGTCCTACTCGACAACACCATCGTGGCCCTGAACTTGTCCGGATCCGGCTCCACGACTTCCGCGAACGACGTTTCCGGCACGCTCTCAAGCTCAAGTGCTTATAACCTGATCGGCACCGGCGGCTCCGGCGGCCTCGTGAACGGGACCCTGGGCAATCAGACCGCCGTCACCACCCCGTTGATCGGGACCCTGGCGAATAACGGAGGCCCGACCGAGACGATCTCGCTCCTGGCGAAGAGCCCCGCCATCGACGCGGGCTCGACCACGATCGCGGGCGTGACCGTCCCGACCATCGACCAGCGAGGGGCTCTCCGGGGTCCAGCCGGTCTCGACGCAGGCACGACGGTCGACATCGGCGCGTTCGAGGCCGGCTCGTCGTACCAGGTGACATCAACGTCCGATTCCGGAGACGTCGGCACCCTCCGCGCGGCCGTGAGCTGGGCCAACTTGAACGTCAACAACAACCCGGCCAACCTCACCACCCCGGTCGCCAACACCATCACCTTCGCCGGGAATGGGCTGTTCTCGACACCCCAGACGATCACGCTCACCGCGGGGCCGCTCGTGCTGTCGAATTCGACCTCCGCGGTCGCCATCGAAGGGCTCGCGACCGTCCCCGTCACGATCAGCGGCGACGGCCTGTCGACCGTGATCAAGGTCGCGAGCGGAACGACCGCCGACCTGTCGTATCTGACAATCACCGGCGGGAGCAACCTGGGACAATCCGGCTCGAGCGGGATCGGCGGCGGCATCGACAACCAAGGAACGCTCACCCTCTCATCGTCGACGGTGAGCTCAAGCACGGCCATCGACGGCGGCGGGATCGCCAACGAGGCCAGCGGCATCCTGATGCTCATCGCGTCCACCCTTTCGCACGATACCGGGACCTCGGGGGGCGGACTCTACAACGCCGGCTCGGCCTCGCTCGTCAATGACACCATCGCCCTCGATTCCGCCTTGAATGGCGGCGGCGTCTCCAATACCGGGACCCTGTCCGTGGTGAATGTCACCATCGCGGACAACAGCGCCACCCTGAATGGCGCTGGCGGCGGCATCGACGTGGCGAGCGGCTCGGTGGCGATCGATAACACGATCGTCGCCCAGAACACCCTCGCCGTTTCGAATGGATCGACCCCGTCCGACGTCGCTGGGGCGCTCTCGGGCACGAGTTCCTACAACCTGCTCGGAACCGGCGGCTCGGGGGGCCTTGTGAATGGAGTCCTGGGCAATCAGGTTGGCGTCGCCTCGCCAGGATTGGCCGTGCTGGCCTCGAACGGCGGGCCGACCCAGACGATCGCGCTTGTGACACTCCCTCAGAGCCCGGCGATCGGGGGTGGGTCGGCGTCGATTCTCGGCGTCGTCGTCCCGACGGTCGACCAGCGCGGGGTCTCGCGAGGGGCTACGATCGACATCGGCGCGTATCAGGCTGAACCCATCGTGGTCAGCCCGATTGTTCCGATGACGGCCGCGAGAACCCCGATTGTCACGACCGTGATCGCGGCCCCGGTCATTCAGGCTGTCGCGGCCCCGGTCCAGGCAAGCCCGAGCATCGTGGTGGCGTCATCCCATGCTCATCCCCGGGCCGGCGCGGCCGCACGGTTCCACCGCCCCACGCGCTGGACGACCCACAAGGCCCCATTCCATCGCCCGAACCACGCCACGGATCGCCCGACCCACGCCGTTGTTCGCCAGGTCCACGCGGTGG
>JAKBAP010000076.1 GCA_021808995.1 Planctomycetota bacterium
TGGCGAGGACGGCGACGAAGGCGGCTCGGGTCGTCCGTGAACGAGGGGAAGCCGAGGGTGCCTCGATGTCGCTCGACGAGGTCCGACAAAAGCAACTCGAACTCGATTCTCGGTTTCAACAAGAGGCGCGAACCTTGTCCGCGACGTTTCGTCCGGAGGCGATGAAGCTCGAAACGGTCGCGATCACGCCACGCAAGGCCGACATTGCCGTTGAGCGCGTGGTGCTTGCGTGGTTGCCCTATCGGGTTGACGTCACGGGACGCTTCGAGCCGCTGTTCTGACGCCGATCAGTCATCGCGCTCGCTCTTGAGCTGCTTCATGGATCTGGCGATGACTTCGCGCTGGTCGTCGCCGACCTCGGGGTATTTCAGGTCCAGCGATTCCAGGGTGTCGGTAATAATTCGGGCCACGAGCGCCCGGCTGACCCATTTGTGATTGGCCGGAATGATGTACCAAGGGGCGTGCTTGTGGCTCGTGGCTTCGATGGCGTCCTCGAAGGCCCTCATGTAGTCGTCCCAGTGTGCGCGCTCGGCGAGGTCGGCGGCCGAGAATTTCCACTGTTTGGCCGGGTCCTCGAGCCGCTTCAGGAAGCGCTTGCGTTGCTCGTTCTTGGAGATGTGGAGGAAGAATTTCAGGATGACCGTGCCGTTTCGGGTCAGGTGCCGCTCGAAGGCGTTGATATCAGCCATTCGGTCGGCCCAGAAATCGTCGTCGACCTTGGCGTCTGGGATGCGTTCCTTATCGACCAGCTCGGGGTGGACGCGAACGACCAGCACTTCCTCGTAATAGGACCGATTGAAGATGCCGATGCGGCCTCGTTCCGGGGCGTGCCTGGCGTATCGCCAGAGGAAATTATGGTCGAGTTCCTCGGAGGAGGGCTGCTTGAAGCTAAAAACCTGGCATCCTTGGGGGTTGACGCCAGACATCACGTGTTTGATGGTGCCGTCCTTGCCGGCGGCGTCCATCGCTTGCAGGATGATCAGGATTGACCACGAATTGGCGGCATAGAGATGGTCCTGGGCGTCGGCGAGGTTGGAGACATCCTGGGTGAGGATTTTCTCGGCGCTTTTCTTGCGCAGGGCCTTGGG
Source organism: Planctomycetota bacterium (assembly GCA_021808995.1). Classification (GTDB taxonomy): domain Bacteria; phylum Planctomycetota; class Planctomycetia; order Isosphaerales; family Isosphaeraceae; genus JAKBAP01. The sequence continues at coordinate 1,089 of JAKBAP010000076.1, forward strand.
CAGATCGGAATCCCCGGCCCAATCGGAGTCGTAATCCTTGAGCCGTACTTTCGATCCGGGTGAGACGCGCCAGCGGTCGATCAGGTCGTCGATCATGGTTTGATGTCGTCCAGATACGGGTAGTCTATCGATCGCCCGACGGAGCCTGTGCGCGCGACAGGGTGAGGGATGTGAACGGCACGTTTCATGATCTTATCGGGAGCGGCGGATTGGCGACAGACGGGGCCGCCGGATCTTGAGCGAGCTTGGCTAAAAGAGGAGCGTGATACTACAATCAGCGAGGGGAAACGAGGTTGGTCTTCGCGCGCTCGCGCCAGGTGGAGGATGATGGCCGACAGGGAGTTGGAACCGCGACCGGTGCTTTCGATTCCGCCCGTGGAATGGCGTGAATGGATGCGCGAGCATGGTCATCCCGCCTATCGGGCGGAGCAGTTGCTGGAGTGGGTGGTCCATCGTCGGGGGACGTCGTTCGCGGAGATGGACAACATTCCGCTTGTCCTGCGGCGGTTGCTTGAGACCTGGTGGGTGCCCCTGGCGACGCGGGTGGCCGCTCGTGATCTCGCGCCCGATGGGACCCTCAAGCTCGTGATCGAGTGCCTGGACGGTCGGCGTGTCGAGTGCGTGCTCATGGCCGAGGAATCTCGGCGCACGGTCTGTGTCAGTACCCAGGTTGGCTGCGGCATGGGATGTGTTTTCTGCGCGAGCGGCCTGAACGGTGTTGAGCGCAACCTGGCTGCTCATGAGATTCTTGAGCAGGTGCTGCACGCTCGAAACGCGCTCCCCGCGGGCGAGACGATTACCCATGTGGTGGTGATGGGCATGGGGGAGAGCCTGGCCAATCTCGACAACCTGATTGTCGCGCTTGATCGCTTGTGCTCCGCCGAGGAGGGGTTTGGGATCAGCCAGCGGCGGATCACGATTTCGACGGTTGGCTTGCCGGAAAAGATTCTCAAGCTGGCCGCGCTTGATCGCCGTTATCATCTGGCGGTCTCGTTGCACGCGCCGACGGAGGCCCTGCGAGACCAGCTCGTGCCGGTGAATCACAAGATCGGGCTCACGGCGGTGCTCGAGGCGGCGGACGCCTATTTCGCCCAGACAGGGCGCCAGGTGACCTATGAATACGTGCTGCTCAAGGGGGTTAACGACCGCGCCGGCGACGCTCGGGCCCTGGCGGATCTTCTGACCGCGCGTCAGGCGCATGTGAACCTGATTCCTTATAATCCGGTCGCGGGCTTGCCGTATGATCGGCCCGATCCCGAGTCGGTGACGCGATTTCGTGAAATCCTGCGTCACTCTGGGGTGAGCGTGACGGTAAGAAAGACCAAGGGGCGTTCCATTGACGCGGCCTGTGGCCAGCTCAGGCGGCGGACGGCCGGTGTTCTGGATCCGAGCCTTGAGAGTCGATCGTGATTCCGCGTGGGAGGACGCCTCGTGGGTGCTGAAGACGACCTCTTGGAACAGCAGCTCATCTCACGCGATCCCGACGCGCGGCTGATGGTTCAGGTGCGCGACGATGTCGTGGGCGCGTTCGAGACCCTGGTCGAGCGTTATCAGAACCGCCTGATCGCCGTCTTGTTTCACATGGTCGGCAATCTCGAGGAAGCCGAGGATCTCTGTCAGGAGGTCTTTCTCAGGGTTTACAAGGCCCGCAAGGGTTATCGCCCGCGGGCCAAGTTTTCGACGTGGCTCTTCACGATCGCGAACAATCTGGCGATCAACCATCTGCGGACCAAGGGGCGGAGTCATAACGTCTCGCTCGCGGGTGGCACTGATTCTCGCACCGCCGACGCGGTTGGCCAGTATCTGACGGGGCGTGAAGGAACGCCCTCGTCCCAGATGCGACAGGCCGAGCTCGCCGACCTCGTCAAGGACGCGCTCGGCGTCCTCAACGAAGACCAGAAAATGGCCGTGTTGCTCAATAAATTCGAGGAAATGAGCTATGCCGAGATCGCCGTCGTGATGAATCGCTCCTCGGCCGCGGTCAAGTCGCTCCTTGCTCGGGCGCGAAATCAGCTTCGTGAGCAGCTCGAAACGTATCTAGCGACCGGCCAGCGGGGCAATGTGGGCTCGTGAAGGTTCCCGGCGAGACCAGGTCATGGCGAAGATCTCTCGTCGAGGCCCTGGATTCGCTCTTGTTTCCGTGGTCGTGCGCGATCTGTAACGAGCCGGTCGACTCCGGGCCCTTCTGTGGGAAATGCCGGGCGGAATTGCTGGAAAAATCCACGCGATACGCGCGAATGGCGTGCCCACGGTGTGGACTACGGGTTGGTCCTCACGCCAATCTTGAGCGAGGCTGTGGCGCGTGCCGGGGCCGCGTGATTGGCTTTGACGGCGTCGTGGCGTTCGGGAGTTACGAGGGTCCGCTCCGCGACTTGTGCCTGATGTTGAAACACGAGCGCAACGCCTGGCTGGCTCGCTGGCTGACCGAGCTCCTGGCCGAGGCGCGTGCCGAATCCCTGGCCGCGCTGCCGGCCGACGCCTGCGTGGCACCGATTCCCTTGCACTGGTCGCGATACTGGAAGCGAGGCTACAACCAGGCCGACGCGCTGGCTCGCGAACTGGCGAAACATTTGAATCGACCCTATTGCAACGCTCTCCGGCGGGTGACGGCCACCGACAAACTGACCGCTCGAACCGCGACCGACCGCCGCGAGATCATGGACAATGTCTTTCGGATCAGGCCGAGGGCGCGAATTTCGGGAAGGACGGTGCTCCTGGTCGACGATGTCTTGACGACCGGAGCGACCTGTGGAGACGCCGCCCGCACGCTTCGCAAGGCCGGCGCCAAACAGATCGTGGTGGTCGTGCTGGCGCGGACGGAGCGGGCTCGATTCTGAAACAACAGGGCTCACGCTGGTACGATAGTGAAGTGATCCTGGGCGAGCGACCTCGAATGACAGGGACGACGAATTGATGATCCTGGCGAGCGAAAATCGTGTCGAGCGAACCCTTCGCCTGGGGGCGCGTGGTAGCGCTCTGGCTCGGTGGCAGGCGGAGTGGGTGGCTGATCGGCTTCGCGTGCTTCATGTGGGGCTGGTGGTCGACATTGTCGAAATCAAGACGCACGGTGACCGCGATCTCAAGACGCCACTGGCCGCGATCGGCGGGATGGGGCTTTTTACCAAGGAAATCCAGCGTGCCATCATCGACGGGACGATCGACCTGGCCGTGCACTCGCTCAAGGATTTGCCCACCCGCAATCCCGAGGAATTGATCCTCGCCGCCGTCACGCCCCGGGAAGACACCGCCGATGCCTTGATTTCGCCTGGATACAAGACGCTCGAGAATTTGCCCTCGGGCGCGCGGGTGGGGACAAGCGCGCCGCGTCGGCGGGCACAGCTCTTGTACCAGCGATCGGACCTTGAAATCGTGTCGATACGCGGGAATGTCGAGACGCGACTGAACCATGCGCTTGAGGGGCGGCTCGAGGCCGTCGTGCTGGCCTGCGCGGGGCTCAAGCGACTCGGTCTTGATCATGTGGTGACGCAGCGGCTCGAGCCGCCGGATTTTCTCCCAGCCGTGGGGCAGGGGGCCCTGGGCGTGGAATGCCGGCTCGACGACGCGGAAACCAGGCGCGTGCTGTCCGCGCTCGACGATCCGGCCGCGCGTCGGGCGACAGCCGCCGAGCGAGCGGCCCTGGCCGCGCTCGAGGGAGGGTGCTCGCTCCCGATGGCGGCCTGGGCGCGCGACGTCACGACCGACCAAAAGCCCAACCTCGCCCTCGACGCCGTGGTGTTCGACCCCGACGGCCGAAATCGGATCACGATCGCGCTTCAGGGACCTCGTGACGATCCCGAAACCCTGGGCCGACGAGCGGCGGAATCCCTGCTCGAGCAAGGCGCGGGCAAGCTGCTCGGACGCGGATCGTGAAAAATCAACCTTCGCGAAAACAAGACTCACCGGAAACCGCCCTCGAATCCATGAATTACACCATTCGACTCGTGATCGATTGCCCCGACCATAAGGGGATCATCGCCGCCGTTTCGAGCTTCATCGCACTGCATAACGGCAATATCCTGTCCGCCGATCAATACGTTGGAGACCCGCCCGAGCCCCGATTCTTCATGCGGCTCGAGATCGAAAGCGGCGGATTTGGCCTGGGTCGCGAGGAATTCGCCGCCGCCTTCGCCCCACTCGCGCGGCAGCATGGCATGAATTGGCGAGTCAGCTATTCCGATCGACCCAAGCGGATGGCCATCCTGGTCTCCAAGCAAGGGCATTGCTTGATCGATCTCCTCTGGCGCTGGGAAGCCGGCGAGCTCGACGCCGAAATCCCCCTGGTCATCTCCAACCATGACCACCTGGCGAAAAACACCACCGCCCACGGCGTCGCCTTTCACCACCAACCCGTCGACGGCGGATCCCAGCGCGAGCAAGAGCAACAAATCAAAAATCTGTTGCATGAGCACGAAATTGATCTGGTCGTCCTCGCCCGGTACATGCGGATTCTGTCGCCGGAATTCCTCGATTCATACGAGCGGCCGATCATCAATATCCATCATTCGTTCTTGCCGGCGTTCATTGGCGCGAATCCGTACCGGCAGGCTCATGAGCGAGGGGTCAAGATCATCGGCGCGACGGCCCATTATGTGACGGCCGAGCTCGACGCGGGGCCGATTCTGCATCAAGGGGTGGCGCATATTTCACATCGCGACGGGGTCGAGGACATGGTCCGGATCGGTCGCGAGATCGAGCGCGGGGTGCTGGCCCAGGCGGTGCGCTGGCATCTCGAGGATCGGGTGCTCACCGACGGCGTTCGCACGGTGATTTTTGAATAGCCCAGTGATCGCCGGCGATCAAAATCACCCGCCGGGGGACATCCAGCCCGCGCATCCCGAACGTCCGTGAAAGTGGCCGCCTGGGGCTGGTAAAACACCAATCGTCAGCGCGGCATCGGCCGATACTACGGTCGGAGAGGCGAATCCTGTTTTCGCGAGAAACCGCGGTTCGCGTCTCGAGACAAGGTCGTGAATTCAAGACCGCGCTGGAGTTGGATCGGTCTGGGGAAACTCGGCGGATTCAAACGATCGCGACGGTCTGGGCGCATGAAGGATGAGGTGCGTCGCCCTTGATCGAGATCTCGCGCGCAGCAACCCGTCGTTGGCGATTGTCCTCGTGGCGTCGTCGCCAGCCCGTGTCGGCCGAACCGAGCCCTGTCGCTGGTCCGAGAGGACCTGGCGTCTGGGCGACGGCGGCTTGGGTTGTGGTGATCGCGCTGGCGTGTTTAACCACGCTGGCGGCGGCCGAGGTCTCGGTGATGCTGGCGCTCGTTTATTGGTCAGCGCTGGTCGCGATCTTTCTCTCGCCTCGTGGTGGCGGCGTGAAAACGCTCCCCCTTGAGGCACTTGCCGGCGATGAATTAGCGGGTTCTGGGATCGCGCGGGATCACCTCGTGGATGACCTTCACGACGTAGTCCCGCCGGCCTCGAACACGCCGGTTCTGGAACCGCCGGCCGATGAAGGTGACTCACGGGAGCAACCGGCATGGGAGGCCGAAACGGCTCGTCCCCGCCGGGGTCGTGTGCGTGTTCGCAAGTCGGCCAAGCCGGCGGGCGAGCCCATCATGCCCCCCGTGACCTGGGTCCGCGTCGGGCCCGGGCGATTTGTCAGGGCCGATGTGGCGGTCGCGGGCGCTCATGCGGAGGCTGATCTCGAGACTCCCGATGCCATGGAGAATCCAACCCTGGAAACAGGCGAGGAGACTCCTCCGGAACCGGTGAATCCGATCGAGCCCACCGCGAGCGACCTTGAGCCCCTGGGCGCGGCCCGTGTCACGGACGAGGGGCCCGAAGTCGAGGAGTACGGTAACGCACCCTCTGCCTTCGAGCCGAGCCTCTCGGATGCCCTGGACGAAATCGCCCCTGTCGATGTTCTCGAGACCGTGGATCTGGCCGGCGAGGCCATCGTGGCTGGAAAGTGGCGGCGAGGGATCATGCGAATGGTCTCGAACGCGGGCCGACGACACCAGCGCGGTCGATTCGCCAGGGGGGGAAACCGCTCTCGCGTGCCGATGCGGTCGGATGCGCCTCAACCGCGCATGCGACCCTACACCGGCCGCGCTGCCCGCGGAATCCCCCAGGTTGAGCGTGGTTTCCGACCTCGATCTCCACCCGACCATGAGACTCGAGGGGCGCGGCGCGCCCTGATCGAGATGGCCCCGAGGCCAGGTGATCACGAGCGGCCCGCGGAAACGCCTGGTCCGCGCGGGGTCTGCCTGGCCCTTGGTGTTTCCAGGGGTCGCCCGTGGGAGGGGTCGCCCCTCACAGAATCAACATCGAGTCGCCATAACTGAAGAATCGATAACGCTCGCGAATTGCTTCCTGATAGGCTGACTTGATCACTTCGTATCCGGCGAAGGCGCTCACCAGGACCAGCAGACTACTCCGCGGGAGGTGAAAATTGGTGATCAGGCCGTCGACGGCATGGAAGGTGTGCCCTGGCTTGATGTAGAGGCTGGTTTCGCCCGCGAAGGGCTCGAGCAGGCCAGTGGTCGCGGCCGATTCGAGTGCCCGCGTCGATGTCGTGCCGACCGCGATCACGCGGCCGCCGTTCTGTCGTCGCGCGGTGATCTGGGTGACGGCCTCGGGCGTGATCCGAGCCCACTCGGCGTGCATGGCGTGGAGGTCGATGTCGTCGGCCTGGATCGGTCGAAAGGTGCCGGCACCGATCGAAACCGTCAGGTCGGCCCAGGTGATCCCTCGGTACGAAAGCCTCTGGAAAAGAGCCTCGGTGAAATGAAGCCCCGCGGTCGGGGCGGCCGCGGAGCCAGGCTCCTGGGCGTAGACCGTCTGATAGTCGACGACGTCGGCGGGCTCGGGCCGTCCTCCGCGAATGTAAGGGGGCAACGGGGTCAGGCCGTGATGCTCCAGGAGAGCCATGGCCGAGCTGGGACCGTCGCGATCGGTTCGCGGGGCGACGATCCACGAGCCCCCCTCCCCGCGTGCCTCAAGGATCAACCGAAGTCCGTCGCCGACCAGGATTTCCTCGCCAATTTGGGGCCGGCCGCGGGTGGTCGCGAGGATTCGCCAACGGCGGTCGGGCTCTTCCTTGAGAAAGAGCCCCTCCCACTTGCCACCGGTCGCGGCCCGACGGCCCAGGAGCCGGGCAGGCACGACCCGGGTGTTATTCCTAACAAGGACGTCACGCGGGTCGATGAGCTCCGGAAGGTCGGAAAAGACATGGTGCCGTAAGCGCCCGGTCTCGCGATCAACGACCAAAAGCCTCGCCGAATCACGGGGGCTGGCGGGGTAGCGCGCGATGAGATCATCGGGCAGGTCAAAGTCAAATTCCGCGGTGCGCACCTCGATCGCTCCTCGCCAAGCTTGGTCCTGGGGATTCTAAGCTCCCCGATCGTCACGCGTCGAGTGGAGATCGGATAGGATGGAGGCATCTAGGCTCGACCTGTTCACGGCGGCGAAGGGGCGAGCCTTCGTCCCGAGCGAGAGACACAGTGATGAATCAAGCACCGAGCGAAATCCCGTCGTCGGACCAAGCCAGGCCCCCCCTGGGGCTGCTTCTTTGCCGTGATTTGATTTTCACGACCAAGGTGCGAGACACGGCGGCCGCGCTTGGGGTCGCGATCGAGGTCGTGGGGCGCGTGGACCGAGCGCGAGGGTTGATCCAGGACCGACACCCGAGAGTGGTGTTCGTGGATCTGACGGCGGGCGATCTGGTGTCGCTCGAGGCGCTTCGGGAGTTTCGGGCACTCGCGGGGGAGGAGGTCTGGTTTGTTGCCTTTGGTCCACACGTGGACGGGGACCGACTGGAGGAGGCGCGAGCCGCCGGTTGTCAGCTTGTCTTACCGCGCAGTCGGTTCGCGTCCCAGCTTCCTGACCTGATTGGTCGCGTTTTCCGGGATGGACCAGGGGCGGGATAAGGGAGGGACGAGAACACCCCACGCGGCCGATCACGGCCAAGCGATCGGGCGCGAAGGGGCTTTGATCGTGAACGATGAGGTCGGGATTACTCGGCTCGGGACGAGCGAGCGCGGCCGCGTTGCGAGCCGTCGAATTCGACGGGGGCGGCGTAGGATTGGGGCTCGCTCGCGTGGGCCGAGGGGATGATCGGCAACAGCCGATACGATTCCTCGACGATGCGGGCGACCCCCTCGGCCATGGGCGAGGTCAGGAGCAACCGAAATTTCTCGAGAAGCTCCTCGCCTCGGTCGGACGAGCCCGGACGCGTGGCCGAAAGTGTGGTGGTCATGACCGATTCAGCGGATTCGGTCGCCGGTTCGTGGCTGGAAACAGGGGTCGTTTCGAGCAGAACCTCGAGCGGTACCCCAAGCGCCCTCGAGATGCGCCTGAGTGTCCCCGCCTGGGGCTTGCTGGTGTTGCCGCGCTCGATCTGATAAAGCGCGGTTCGGGAGATCTTGGCGCGACTCGCCAACTCGTCGGGTCCCCAACCCTTCGCATAACGAAGATCTCGGATCCGCCTCGACAAGTTCATTGCATGCCTCTCTTCACTTGAGTGGACGACCGCTCGACCAGGTCCCTTCATTGGGAGGATTCAGTGGCGGTCGTCTCACGGCCCTGGGCACGTTCGTGAAACATTCTCGCCTGGACGCACACGCGCCACAGGCACTCGCTCGGGTACGGGCTCAAATCAAACCAGGCCCGCGACTTCGCCGGCCACGCTCGATCGAGCCTCTCTCCACGCTGGAATAACCCTGATAAATGAAAAAATGAAACCGTTCTAAAACCAGCCAGCAAGTAACAAAAATAGCTAAAACCAATTCGCGATACAAGAGCCAAGTTCGGATCTTGGCCACGCCTCTCCAGGACGCGATCCCCGGCCCCATTTTTTCACCATGAAGGACCATGATTCCACCCTTCGAACCCAAGACGAGTGACGAAGCATCAAGGAAATCATGAATCCTTGCACGGTCCCGGCGGTGGCACGCGAACTTGCGTGATCGTGTTCTTCACGCCTGGTCTCTCGTCATGACGCGTCTCGAGATGAATTGCTCAAAACACGACGACTGTAGGGGCGCTTTCAAGCCGACCTCGCACAATATTAACAATCTCATCCTAAACAGGAAAAATCGCGTAGTCAAGTATGAGTCCGAGTCAGTTCGGAGAAGCGAACCTGGGAAGATGTTGTTTTTGGGAAACGACATGGTTGCGGTACGACGTGATTTAGGTGTAACATGGTTGTACTGAAATTCGCACTCGCGACGACGAGAGTGTCCGTGAGTGTCTGGATCGGGTGCTCGGGTTATTTGTCAACTGTCGTTGTTCGTCGGGTCGGTACCTCACGTCGACCCATGCCGGCGCTGTCGCGATGGCCGGTCTCGTATTTTCCCGGAAACCTCATCAATCCGCCGTGTTTCCGATTCCGCTCATGACTCCCGCTGCTCGATAACCGTCGATCCCCGGCCTCGCGTGGAATCAAATTCCATGATTTCGGTCCGACGGGTTTCCGCCTGATTACTCAATTGGCTCGATGATCGCGTGGGATTGGCGACCCTGGCTTGATCGATCGAATTCTTGGTGAATTCGCGCGAATGCAATCGTATTCCTGGGCACTTCTCGTTCGACCAATAACCCCTGTGTCATTTGGGAAACGCGATGAAGCACTTTCACAATGTTGGACATTCCTCTCGCCCGAACCTGAGTTCCGCCAAGGAGATCGTGAACCGTCCCCGATCGCCCGTCTATCGGGTGGGGGAATTGTTTCGCCGTGGCCGCCAGGAATGGCCAGTGGGGACCCAGCTCGAATTCGGACCCGCCGGATGCGAACTGATCCTGATCCGAGCTCGACCCGACCACGAGCTGATCGAGGGCGTGCGCCGGGGTTGTTTCCGATTCGCACTCCTGGCCGAGGGTCCGGTCATCGTGCTTTCTTATGCCCTGGATGGGCTCTTTGACTTCGAGGAGGCCCTCTACTGCTGGCATCTGCATCCCGAGGACTCCCGTGTGATCCCGGTGATTCATCCCTCGCCCGAGGCCAGGGCGTTGCTCTGGATCACGCTCGTCGGCGCCGACGACGGCATCGTTCATGCCCAGCGAGGGGTGACGCTCTCGCCAATCTTTACCCGGGCGCTCCATGGAGCGATTCGCCGCCAGGCCATGTCCCGGTTTCGGCCCAGCGAGTGCGTCGCGGCCATTTCCAGGATCTTTCTCGAGTTTCCAGATCCCTCCGAACGCCTGGCGATGGCCGTCGTCCGAACTTCCGGAAACGAGTAAAAGAGACCCGCCGCTGGGTTCTCATCGATCGGGTGGCAAGCACGTGAGGCCCAACACCCCCGCCCAGAGCTGTTCATAAGCCGTCCGCGTGGCGTCCATGGAAAACAGATCCCCGACCCGCTGGCGGCCAAGCATGCCAAGGCTCGAGCATTGCTCGGGTGATCTGGCGGCCTCGATCAGCGCGAGCGCAAGCCTGGCCGGATCACGAGGTGGAACAAGCCAACCGGTTCGACCGGGCAAGACAAGCTCGCGCGAACCTTCCACGGCGGTCGCGACGACGGCCCTTGAGGCGGCCATGGCCTCGAGCACGACGTTGGGCATTCCCTCCCATCGCGAGGCGAGCACGGCCACGTCGGCCGTTTTGAGCAAGCTCGCGACATCGTCCCGCTGACCGAGCCAGTGGACATGGTCTCTCAGGATGGGCTCGCTGCTTAATCGGGCCGCCAGCCAGTCGCGCAGGGGTCCTTGACCGGCCAGCGCGAGATGCCACTCAGGATAGGTTTCGATCACAACGCGAGCGGCTTCGAGCAGGTCGACGAGCCCCTTTTGCGTGTCGAGACGGCCAATCTGGATCGCCAGATGGGCGGTTTCGGGGATACCGAGGCTCTCCCGCGAGAGGGCTTTTGCCTGATCGTAGGGCCTGGGGTCGATTCCGTTGGGGATCACCGTCAGGCGGTCGGGGTCGAGCCGGCCGATCGCGTGGCTGAACTCCTCGACCCCGCGCGAGACACAGACCGAACCGACGGAAAGCCTCGAGGTCGCGCGATCGAGCGCGAGATGCCACCGTTTTTGATGTTCGGCCACGCGTAACCCCCCGATAACCCAGGGCTTGCCCGCCGAGGGCGCGGCCAGCCGGGCGGCCAGGTTGGCGTGAAACAAAAAGCTCTGTACAAGCTGGGGCCGAAACGCCCGAAGCGCGGCTGCCAGCCGAACGACAGCCTGGAGGGGTCGATTGCGGTTCACGGATAGGCATTCGCAGGGAATGCCAGCCTCGCGGAGAGGCTCGACCAAGGGTCCTGGCCCCATGAGGCAAAAGACCCGGACTCGCCAGCGAGCGGGATCGAGCCGGGTCGCCAGCGCGACCATCGCCCGTTCCGCCCCTCCCGGGTCAAGGTCGGTGATGACCATCGCCAGCCGAACCGGCTCGTCAGGCCAGGGGTCCTTGGGAACTGCCAGACGCCGCCTTAGGCTCGGTTGCACCAGAGTCGGATCAGGCCCTCCGGCCCTCCCCCCAGGATCGCATCGGGTTGAAATCAGCCACCGAACTGGGCGCTGATCCACTCGGGAGTGAACGCCGAAAGGCCATCAATCACCGTGTCGGCACCGGCGTCGAGCAGCTCGGGGCCGGTGTAGGTATTGGTGACGCCGACGGCGCGCATGCCGGCCCCCTTGGCCGAGATGATACCGGCCAGGCTGTCCTCAATGACAAGGCATTCCACCGCCGCCAAGGGGTAAGCTCGAGAGCCCGTTCCGTGCCCATGCGACCGAAGCGCGTCCAGGGCCATCAAATAGCCCTGGGGGTCGGGCTTGCACTTCTCGGCGTCCTCGGCCGAAATGATCGCCGTGACCCGGTCAAGCCGGCCCAGAAGTTGAAGGCCATAACGGATCTCGGCCCGGAGCGCGCCTGAGCAAATCGCCACTGGCCAGCGGGCGGCGGATTGCTCAAGGGCGTCGGCCGCGCCTGGGAAAAACCGCAGCCCACGCCCCGCCTCGGCGACGTAGCGGGCGGCCTTGCGCTCGACCAGTTCATCGAGCCGCCCGGGCGGTGTCGCCTGGCCGGCGTCGCGCAGGGCCTCCTCGAAACAACGACGATCGTCGTATCCAAGGTAGCGCTCATGGTAATCGTGCTCGGTCATCCGGACCCCTTCCTGGGCGAGCACGTCGCGAAACAAGGCGAAATGGAGCGACTCGTCGTCGACCAGCACCCCGTTAAAATCAAAAATCACCGCCCCCAGGCCCATCAAATCGCCTCCGGTCCGCGCTCGCCGGTCCGGATGCGGATACAGTCCTCGAGCGGGAGAATAAAGATCTTGCCGTCGCCGATCTTGCCGTCGGGACCACCGCGGCCGGCCTCGAGAATCGCATTGACCGTCGGCTCGACGAAATCCTCGTTGACCGCGATCTGGAGCTCGATCTTACGTAATAAGTTGACGGTGACTTCGTGGCCGCGATAAACCTCTGTATAGCCTTTTTGCCGGCCGAATCCTTGCACGTCCATCACGGTCAGGCGGAAGACCTCGACTTTCGAGAGTGCTTCCTTGACCGCTTCGAGCTTGGTGGGCTGAATGATGGCGATGATCAGTTTCATCGGTCACGAACCGCCCAGGGGCCGGCGCGGGCGCGCCAGGGATCTTGAACCACGATCAGGTCATTGTGGATGACCACGCACCCAGCCGTCAACACAGGCTGTCAAGAGACCACGAACCCGGACCCGCGAAACAGTCGGCCTGAAGCCAGGATCCCGTGAATGACTTCGCCCGCGTGACTGGCTTGGTTTACAACATCCTGGGTCAGGTCGGGTCGTCCGCCCAGATGACCAGAATCAGCCCGGCCGATCATCAACAAGGTACTGGGCGACCAACGATCGATTGAGGGTCGCCGAGCCTCGTCGGCGTCGTCACGGATCAAGGCCCATCGCTCGCCTGGGGTCGTGGCTTTCACTCGATTTCGAGCACTTCGCCGGTCGCGGAGATTTCGACTTCGCGGATTTTGCCCTGTTTGTCCTTGCCGCGGATTTCGTAGGCGTCCTTGCCGTCGACCGTCATCTTGTAGACCGTGTCGAACGTGTAACCTGGCAACTGTTTTCGGGCGATTTCCATGAGATTGGGAGGGACCTGGTCGATGGGAACGACGGGGTCGCTCTTGGGGGGTTCGCCGCCGCATCCGGCGAGGACGATCACGCAGGCGGCGAGAGTGAGTTTGGCGTGGGTCATTTCTAGAAATCTCCCGAGATCACTTCACCGCCGGCCCTGGTGGAAAGCGCGTGAAAGGTGACATAACTCATGCTGGTTTTGAGGAACGCGACGTGGCCGTCGGCGAAGAGGAAATTCACGCCTCCCGGATGACGGCTGTAGAACTGATTGACCTCGCCATTGGGCGCGCCTGGGCCCAGGTTTCCGCCGGAGTGGCCCAGGGTCATGCCGGGCCCGCTCTCGGCGCGGGGGTAGCCGATGTTATCGTTATCGATCGGGTAGAGGACCGCGCCGGTGACCGAGCCGACCCAGGTCGCCTCGCCCAGGGCATAGGCGCGCTCGCCAGCGGCGAGGGTTTGCGAGGTCCCATCCGTGATCCCGGCCGGACCGATATTGCTATCGCGAAAAAAGATCCCGTCCCCCCCCACGCCGGGATCGCTGGTGCCGAACATGGCGACATAGTTCGCCGAGGCCAGTTGGCAAAGGAGCTGGATCGGGTTGCCGCTCGGGTCGCGGCTCCATGCCTGCCAGAACTGGGGGGTGGTATCCGAGGGGCACAGATAGGCGTTCATGCGAAGGAGGCGGCTTGTGAGGTTCGAGGGATTCTCGATGGGCAGGCTGAAATTGGTGGCGTTATAGAGCGGAACCTGCTCCATTTCGAGCAAGAGCATCGCCGCCCATCCCCAGCCGGGGCCGGTGTCGTTGCCATTGGCGTCGAAGAGCGAGATATATCCTGGTGGAAAGAGATGTTGCGACGTTTGGTAGTTATAAAGGGCGAGTCCGATCTGCTTGAGGTTGTTGACGCAGCTCGCGCGGCGGGCCGATTCACGGGCGGCCTGGACCGCCGGCAAGAGGAGCGCGATCAGGACGGCGATGATGCTGATCACGACGAGCAACTCGATGAGAGTGAAACCTGGGTGTCGTGCTCGGGACTGATGAAGCGGGGACAAGGTCGGCCTCCTTTTGGCGTCTTTTTAGGCTTGGAGATTGTAATCGGCGAAGATTGCGGCGACGTTGCGCGAGGATGACAGGGCTGTAATTTTCACGGATTTCCGCGTGATGGGGTTTAGAATCGAGCGAGTGGGCTGAGGGCTGGGGCCTGGCGTCGAGGTGGCGAAATGCGTGTGCTGGTGGTCGAGGACAATCCGGACATGGGGGCCTTTCTGGGTCAAGGTCTGACCGAGGAGGGTTACGTCGTCGACGTGGCGAGGACAGCCCAGGCGGGTTACGAGCTTGGTGCCACCGGGGTGTATGATCTGTTGATTCTGGATCGGATGTTGCCGGGTCAGGACGGACTGGCGCTCCTGGGTCGGCTGCGATCCAAGGGGATCGTGGCGCCGGCGATTTTCGTCACGGCGCGGGGGGATGTCGGCGACCGGATCGAGGGGCTCGACGCGGGCGCGGATGATTATCTGGTCAAGCCGTTCTCGTTCGCCGAGCTGGTGGCTCGGATGCGGGTGGTGGCGCGGAGGGGGAGCGAGCCCACGCCGGCGGTGCTGCGCGTGGCCGACCTGCTGCTCGATCCCGCGGCCCGGCTCGTGGAGCGAGGGGGGGTTCGGATTGATCTATCCTCCAAGCAATTCGCGCTGCTCCATTATCTGATGCGTCACGCCGGCCAGGTGGTCAGCCGGACGATGATTCAAGAGCATGTCTGGAATTATGAATTCGAGGGATTGACCAACGTGGTGGACGTGCATATCAATCGGCTCCGAAACAAGGTCGATCGAGGGTTTGACCGGCCGCTGATCCAGACCTTGCGTGGAGTCGGGTATGTCCTTCGCGTGGAGTAGGGGGCTGGGCCTGGGGACGCGGCTGGCGCTCTGGACGAGCGTGGTGCTGGCGGCCTCGTTCGCGGCGGGTTTCGCGTGGGTTCATCATGGGCTCAAGGGGATTCTGGAAGCGCGCAACGACGCGTTTCTCGAGCGCAAGGCCGCCGAGCTGCTGGCGCGCGCGGACGAGGCCA
>JAKBAP010000537.1 GCA_021808995.1 Planctomycetota bacterium
AGGCGTTCGTGACGCCGTTATGCGCCAGGTCGAGCCTATCTTGGCTGGTCACGCTGACGCGGACGTCCTCGCGAGCCTCTCCGCTGTTGGTCTCGACGGCCCCCATCAGGACACCCCGGCGGGAAGCCGCCAGCGGCCGGCTCGCATCGTAATTGGGCTTGAGCGAATCACGGCGAAGCTCGCCCGCGTCGTCACCCAGGGGCGCGGGCTTGAGATCAATCTCGCCTGGCTTGTCATCCGCCGGCGCGACCGGCGGGGTCAGCGCCTTGGCATCCGGAAGCGGCTTGACCGTCACGGGCGGGGTCACGGGACGAACGGTTGATTGCTCGCGAGGCGCTGGCGTCGGCACCGGCGGCGTCGTGTCGGCGGGCACGCTCTTGACCTCGGCGGCCGGCGGCTTGGCAACCGGCGGCTTGGGCGTACCGACCTTGCTCGGGATCGACCCCTCTCCACCCGACGGCTGGCTAGCGACGGATGCCTTGGGGGGAATTGGATCCAACTTGTCTTCCACCGCGTCCGAGGAACGCGAGGCCGGCCGAACCTGGTCATCGCAAATCGGGGTCGAGACCGCGTAGGACGATTCCCAGACCGTCGGAGCGTCATAAACCGTCGCCCGGTAGCGTGGCGTCGAATAGGCCGATGGAATCACATAGGTCGTCTCCGCGTAACCGGCCACGAGCGGCCGATCGATCACCCAGCGCTGTCGGCGAAACAGGCCCCGCTCGTAATAGGTCCGGACATAGGCGGTTGGCTCGAGGAGCACCGTCGGCGTCGAATAAACCGTGGCGTAGCTGGTGGGGATCGTGGTATAGGTCGTCGGGATATAGGTCGTCGAGGTAAAGCTGGTGGAGAGCAGGGGGCCGGCCGTGATCTCGTAGGCGGGGCCGATCAGGGCCGCGGTCGCGGGAACGTAGTAGGCCGTCGGGGTATAGTAATAGGTATCCCCGCGACTTTCCCTCCCGAACCCGGCGAAACAAACCACCACGGCCGCGATCATCATCGCGAGACCGGCCAAACGCACGATCATGGATCGCATCGGACGTCTCCTTCCGAATGTCAACTCAACCCGCGGCCTCGCCCGGATCAGCGAGACCCAGGCCACCCGATCAAGCCTATCAGATCCGGCACGATCCACCAAGCCTCCGCGTTTCCGGTCACTCGGACCTCGCGAGTGGTGGGTGTGAGGTGCTTGGCAACCTTCTCACGATTGTGACATGATTGAGTCAGTCCGTCAAAGAGTCGAAGGAGGCAATCCCGATGACCGCCCCGCGCGACGCCTTGAGCGTTCTGGAGCATGATTTCCTGGAGACCCGCTGTAAGATCCTCGAGGTCGCGGCCGCGCTCGACCGCATCGATCGCGCGCCCGCCCACCAGGGGGACCCCCCCGACCCGCGTCTAGGGCTCTTGCGCCAGGGAATCGAGGCCCTGCTCGAGCCCGGGCCCGGGCGAGCGGAAACGATCCAGCGGATCTTTTCGCTGGCATACGATCCCGATTGGGCCAGGAATCTGAATGTGGCAATACGTGGGGGCCGATCTCGATAACAGGCACGTAACGAGAGTAACGCTTGGAGAGTGGGAGCAACGTCCACTTCACGCGCGGTCTGGAGATTCGCGACTAGAAAGACAATCAGATCATGACTCGAGCCGCGTTCAGGAGCCGGCGGAGGTGAGACTCGCCGAGGCGAAGAGGCTTCGATCGATCCCCCCAGGACCCCGAGCGCGGCCACGTGAACCAAGCCCAAACGCTGAATCCCTGGAGCGAATCCCGATGACGACCTATATCGACCCTCATATCCACATGGTCTCGCGCGTGACCGACGATTACAAGCGCATGGCCCTGGCCGGCTGCGTCATGGTCAGCGAGCCGGCCTTCTGGGCCGGCTTCGACCGCTCCGGCGCGGAGGGTTTCCGAGATTACTTCCGCCAGTTGACCGAATTCGAGCGCAAGCGGGCGGCCGCTTACGGCATCGATCATCACTCATGGCTTTGCATCAACGCGAAGGAAGCCGAGAACGTTGCCCTCTCTCGCGAGGTCATCGCCATGATCCCGGAGTTTCTGGACCGACCGGGCGTGCTGGGGATTGGCGAAATCGGCCTCAATAAGAACACCCGCAACGAGGCCACCGTTTTCCTCGAGCATCTCGATCTCGCCGGCCGGCTCGGCGAGCTGGTGCTGGTCCACACGCCCCACCTGGCCGATAAGTACCAGGGGACGCGAATGATCCTCGACATGGCCCGGCTCGATTCGCGCGTCCCCGCCGAGCGAATCTGCATCGACCACGTCGAGGAGCACACGATCCGGCCAGCCCTCGACGCTGGGCACTGGGTCGGCATGACTCTCTACCCCATCACGAAATGCACCCCCGCGCGGGCCGCCGACATGATCGAGCTCCACGGCTCGAACCGGGTGATGGTCAATTCCGCCGGCGATTGGGGACACAGCGACCCCCTCGCCGTCCCGGAATTCATCTTCGAGATGCGAAAACGGGGCCACGATCACGCACTCATCAAGAAGGTCGTCCACGACAACCCCCTCGCCTTCTTCAGCCAATGCCGACGGTTCAGCCCCTCCAGGCACTCGTGATCACCGCGCGAGAACGGCGAAATCGGGCGAGTCGACACACTTTCGCGCTCCGGGTCTCGCCCGCGGCGGGTCGGCCGGGTATAACGTCAGTTCGCGCGAGATCCCGTGTCACCCTCGAGGTCGTATCGTGTCCGAGACTTCCCCTTCGCAGCCCGTCGTGAAGCCAGGCCAGGCCGGGTTCGGTCGTTTCATCATCGGGAGTCGCTATTACGCGCTCGCGATCCTGTTCATGATGAATCTGCTGAATTACGTCGATCGCTATTCGTTTTTCGCCGCTGGGACGCACATCCAGAAAGAGCTCGCGATCGACGACAAGTGGTTTGGCGTCCTCGGGGCGTCGTTCATGATCGTGTACACGGTCATCTCGCCATTCATGGGAATCATGGGCGACCGTTACAGCCGAAAGGGGCTCCTGGCGGGGGGGGTCGGGCTCTGGAGCCTGGCGACGGTCGGCACCGCGTTTTCGTCGAATTATGCCCATATGTTTTTTTGGAGAGCGCTCCTGGGCGTCGGCGAGGCGAGCTATGGCGTGATCGCGCCCGCCCTCCTGGCCGATCTGTTCCCGGTCAAGGACCGGGGCCGCGCGATGGGGGCCTACTATCTGGCGCTTCCGGTCGGGACCGCCCTGGGTTATTTCCTGGGGGGGACGATCGCCGACCACCACGGCTGGC
>JAKBAP010000077.1 GCA_021808995.1 Planctomycetota bacterium
GGTTCTCGCCTTGATCCGCCAGCCGACCCTCTGACCGCGGCCTAGACTTGGCCAGGTGGCCAAGCTAGGTCAAGAGTCGGCTCGATTTCTCCCAGGTTTCGATACAGCCACCCCATGGCTTTCCCCACGAGAGAAGCCATGCCCCTCATGGAGCGATCGCGGGATTGTGCGTTGGTGAGAGTCGAATCTGCTTGACCCGTGGGCGACTTGGCGCTATGCTGGACTAAAGCTTCCTAGGTATCTCGCCGAGATTCACATGTTTGCTATCGCGGCCGACTCCACGCTTCGGTGCTTTCTCGCGATCCTGATGGTCGTCGCGCCTCTCGCTCCTCGTCCCTCATTTCACCGCGTGACGAGAGGGCGATCCCGCCTCACCCGCGATTCCGTTTCAAGCCTTCGATTCGAATCGGGCTCGAGCCTGACCGCGCTCCCGAGCCCGATGCGGGCCGTTCCCATTGCCGTCGAATCGGCCCTCCCGAGGAGCGAACCCTCCTCGCCCCTCTTGCTTGCTTGCTCGACAAGCTGGATCGAGATGGTGTCGCGGCTCCCGCGGCGCGATATTGGGGAATCACGGCATGCGTCGCGTCGACTCCTTCGACTTCGGTTTTGAATCCGTGCCTGGGTGTGTCTTGGCCTGGTCTCATCCAGTCAGTCAGTCATTCGGTTGGTCGAGGCGGGACGAACGACCAGTTGGTCGGTTCGTGGATCGGCGATGAAATCGGAATTCGCTTTTATAAGAGGTGATGAAGATGGTGACGGAACAGAAGGAAACGGTCGAGCGAGTGGAGCCCGCGAATCGGGTCGCGGTGCCGGCCAGGACAACGGCGAAGCGAGGGGCCTGGGGCTGGGCCGCGGCCTTGGGGCTGATCGCGGCGGCGGGAGGGGGCGGTTTCTTTTTCATGGGGGCCGGCGGCGAACAGAAAGAAGGCGACAAAGCCCACTCGCAGTCGGCTGAAAAGGGTCACGGCGAGGAGGGGGGCTCCAAGTCGGCGCTCAAGGTGGTGGTGGTCAAGCCCAAGCGGGGCGGCATGGAGCGAACGACCGATCAGCCGGGAACGATCCGCGCCTTCGAGTTCGCGCCACTCTATTCCAAGGTTTCGGGTTACGTCACGAATCTGACCGTCGACCGGGGGACCAAGGTCCGAAAGGGCCAGCTCTTGATGGAGGTTTACGACCCCGAGCGCTACGTCGCGGTGAAGCAAGGCGAGGCCGCCGTGAATCGTTCGCAGGCCGAGGTCGTCCAGGCCGAGTCTCGAGTGAAGGTCGCCAAGGCCCAGGTCGACGCCTCCAAGGCCAAACAGATGCAGGCCAGGGCGATCAAGGAAGAGATGGACGCCAAACTCAATTACCGAGATAAGCAATACGCCCGGATTTCGGACCTTGCCAATCGCAACGCGATCGAGCAGCGGCTCGTGGATGAACAATTCGACGACAAGGAGGCGGCCAAGGCGTCCGTGAACTCGGCCGTCGCGGGAATCGCGACCGCCGACGCGGAACTGCTCGAGGCCCTGGCCAATGTCGAGAAGACCGACGCCGACCTGAAGGCGGCCCAGGCCGAGCTGGAAGTGAGCAAGGCCAACCTCGACATGGCGAGGGTATGGCAGAAATACACCAAGATCGAATCACCCTATGACGGCGTGGTCACCGACCGCGGCGACGGCGTTCACAACGGTTCGTTCATCCGAGCCGCGACCGAAGGAGGGACGATGCCCCTCCTGGTCGTGGCCCGAACCGACAAATTCCGGACCGTCGTGCTCGTCCCCGACCGCGACGCCCCCTATTGCAAGGTCGGCGACTCGGCCATCATCAAGTTCGACGCCTTCCTTGGACGGAATTTCGAGGGCAAGGTCAGCCGCATCTCCGAGTCCGAGGACCTCAAGGATCGGAACATGCGGGTTGAGATCGACCTCGATAACAAGGACGGCTCGCTCCGCGACGGCATGTGGGGCCGGGCGATCATCCTGCTCGAGAAAATGGTCAAGACCCTCACGATCCCCTCGTCTTGCATCATCGAGCGAAACGGCAAGGGCGAGGCCAAGATCATGACCGTCAAGGACAATAAGATCCATATCGCCCACATCCTGGTCGGCATCGACAACGGACTGCGGGTTGAGGTGATCTCGGGTCTGACCGAGAGCGACGCCACGATCCTGCGGCCCGACGAATCCGTCGCCGAGGGAACCAAGGTCGAGACCGAGCTCGACGACGAATCCAAGTCAATGCACTTTGGAGAGCATTGACAGCGATATCTCCATCCCTGATCGAGTTGGACGGGGCGACTTGCCGAAGTAGAAGAGAGAGAGTTTCGTCGCCCCTCCACTCGTTCGGGTCATGGAGGACCTTGGATGACCACGCGAATCACGGTCTACGCCCGCCCTTGCCTTGAATCCCTTGAGTCTCGGCTGGTCCAGAGCGGCGGTTTCCCCGCCAACACCATCGGTACCGGAACCGGCCTGATCGCCACCCCAGGCGAGGTTACCGCCGTCTCCGTGACGGTCGCCCCCAAGAACCTCACCCCAGGCAAACACAGCACCATTTTTGGAATCTTCGCCCAGCCCACCAGCGGCAGCGGGCTGCACCCCCGGATCGTCTCCGTCGAGGAAGCCGGCGGCGTCAAGGTCCCGTTCAAACAAGGTCGTCCGTTCCTCCAGGGTTACAACGACCAGGTGGCCGGCTTCGTCAAGGTCAACCGCCCCGGCCCCCTGACGATCGTTGTCTCGGGCTCCAGGCATACCACCGGCTCGTATCTGGTGGAGGCGACCCTGGCCGGCGACGTGAATGGCGATGGCGTGGTCAATCAGCTCGACCTCTCCCTGTTCGCGGCGGCCTATGAGTCCAAGCGGGGCGAGCCAGCCTATAACGCCGCCGCCGACTTCAACCAAAACGGCCGCGTCAACCTCTATGACGCGATGGCGCTCATGCACAATCTCGCCCCCGAGAGCGCCCGCAAGCCGCTCCAGGCGGTCGTTAATCTCAACCCCAGTGACCAGACCCCACTGCCGACCTCGGTCAACTCTGGCGGGGAAACCTACAAAAAGAACGTCACGATCCAAGGCTACACCACCCCGGGAAGCCTGGTGCTGACCGACTCCTACAAGACCGAGACATACACCTTCGCGGCGAAAGCCTATGTCGCGAGCTCGACTGGCTTTTTCTCGATCCCGACCTCGAACACGGCCGGGCTCAACAACAACGACCTGCTGATCCTGGACCCGTTTGGTCACAAGCTGATCCGTTCGTATCCGATCTTCTGGAACGCGTTCGCCCAACCGCACTCCAAGATCAAGTGACGACGCCCGAGACAATGGGGGACCGGTCCAGGCCGCCTGGGCGGTCCCCCATTTGTCGAGGGGAACGAGCCCAAGGCGCGAACGCGCCTATCCTCCCAGGACCGGTGAGTGCCACTGGCCCGCGCTCGCGGGATTGGCGGGGGCGGGCGGGTTGGTTAATCTGAGAGCGCGCGAAAGTCTCGCGGCGGTGACGCTCTCTGTTTCGAGGATGGGTTCGTCGATGGTCCAGATCAAGCTACCCGACGGTTCAGTCAAGGAGTATCCGGCCGGGACCAGCCCGCGCGACATCGCCCTCGGGATCGGCCAGAGGCTCGCCGAGGCCGCCCTGGCCGCGACGGCCCAGGGGGTCGTCGTCGACCTCAATCGTCCCCTCGAATCCGACGAGGCCCCCATCGAGCTCCGGATCCTCACCTCCAGGGACCGGGAGGCGCTCGATGTCCTCAGACACTCGACCGCCCATATCATGGCCCGGGCCGTCATGCGGGTCTTTCCAGGGGTCAAGCTCGCCTTCGGCCCCACCACGGCGAATGGGTTTTACTATGACGTCGAAGTCCCCGGGCGCGCCCTCTCGGACCAGGACTTCCCCGCCATCGAGGCCGAGATGGCCCGGATCATCACGGACGCCGAACCCTTCGAGCGCTTCACCCTCCCGGTATCCGAGGCCCGTCGATTCGTCGCCGACCTGGGCCAGACCTACAAGGTCGAACATATCGACGATGAACTCTATAAATATGGTGTTCTCTCGTTCTATCGCCAGGGTGAATTCGTCGACCTCTGTCGCGGTCCCCACATCCCCCACGCGGGGAAGGTCGGCGCGTTCAAGCTCCTCTCGTTGGCGGGCTCATACTGGAAGGGGCACACCGACCGCCCCATGCTCCAGCGGCTTCATGGCACGGCGTTTTTCGATAGGAAAGCCCTCGACGCCCACCTGGCCCTGATCGAGGAGGCCAAGAAACGCGACCACCGCAAGCTCGGCCGCGAGCTGAATCTCTTCACGATCTCGCAGTTGGTCGGCCCCGGGTTGATTCTCTGGGCACCCAAGGGCGCCATCATTCGCGGCATCCTCGAGAGCTTCATCAAGGACGAACTCATCGACCGCGGATACCAGCCGGTTTACACCCCGCATATCGGCAAGATCGAGCTATACCAGATCAGCGGCCACTATCCGTACTACAAGGACTCGCAGTTCCCAACCCTCAAGATGCCCTCGGACTCGGCGGCCAAGGAACTGCTCGACGCGCTCGTTTCGGGGAGCGTGATCGACGACGACCGCCAGCGCGTCCTTCTGGCCAAGGCCGGCATCCCCGAGCGGATGCCCGCCGCGATGGGTGAAACCGGGGAGACGTCCTATTTCGAACAGAACGCCGCCGGCCGGATCGGCTATCTCGAGCGGACCTGCGATTTCGAGGAGTATCTCCTCAAGCCGATGAACTGCCCGCATCATATCCAGATCTATGCCTCGCAACCGCGCAGTTATCGCGAGCTGCCGCTGCGGCTCGCCGAGTTTGGCACGGTCTATCGGTACGAGCAATCGGGAGAGTTGTCGGGCCTCACCCGGGTGCGTGGGTTCACGCAGGACGACGCGCACCTGTTTTGCACCCACGAGCAGGTCCGGGAGGAATTTCGCTCGACCCTGGAGATGACCCAGTTTTTCTTGAATTCATGCCTGGGCCTTTCCGACTATCGCGTTCGGCTCTCGAAGAGCGACCCCGCCGACCCCAAGTATCAAGGGGCGGCCGGCGATATCTGGCGGCGGGCCGAGGACGACATTCGCTCGGTCCTGGTCGAGATGGGCCTGCCGTTTGAAGAGGCCCCCGGCGAGGCGGCTTTTTACGGGCCCAAGGCCGATTTCATCGTCCGCGACTGCCTGGGCCGGCAATGGCAGCTCGGGACCGTGCAGCTTGATTATGTCCTCCCGGAGCGATTCGGGCTCGAGTACGTGGGCCCTGACAACCACCCGCACCGTCCGGTGATGATCCACCGAGCCCCCCTGGGAAGCATGGAGCGGTTCATGGGGATCTTGATCGAGCACTTCGCCGGCGCGTTTCCGCTCTGGCTCGCGCCCGAGCAGGTCCGCGTGCTGCCAATCTCGGACAAGGTCGCGGATTACGCCCAGTCGGTACGGGCGAGGCTGCGGGGCGCGGGCTTTCGAGCGAGCGTCGATACCAGGGCCGAGAAAATCGGTGCCAAGATCCGCGACGCCCAACTCGAGAAGATCCCCGTCATGCTGGTGGTCGGGGCGAAGGAGGCCGAGAACGGGACCGTCTCCTATCGTGACCGGCTCGACGGCGACCTGGGGGCGACGCCACTCGAGACCGCGATCGCTCGCCTGACCGAGGAACGAGCCAGCCGGAAGGTCCACCGCGCGGCCCCGCCCCCCACGATCGTCGACGAAACCGGCGGCCAGGAAGACCACGCTTACTAAAATCCCGGAGAGTCCACGCCATGGCCAAGGGTGACGACACGCTCAATGAGCCGGCGATCGAACCCACCGAGGTAATCCGCGCCGTCGAGCGAATCGCTCCCTGGACGCGCAGAACTCCCGTGGTCACGTCCCACACCCTCGACCAGCGGTGCGGCGGATCGGTCTTTATCAAGTGCGAGAATTTTCAAAAGGTCGGCGCGTTCAAATTCCGCGGCGCGATCCACGCGCTCGCCCGGCTCTCGCCGGAGGTCAGACAGGCCGGCGTCATCACTCATTCGTCGGGCAACCACGGCCAGGCGCTGGCCTGCGCGGGGAGGATCCTGGGCGCGCCCGTCTGCGTGGTCATGCCCCGAACCGCCCCCGCCGTCAAGCGCGAGGCAACCCTGGGCTATGGTGCCCGGGTCGTGCTCTGCGAGCCAAACTTCGCCTCCCGAGACGAGATGACGGAACGGGAAATCGAACTCCACGGCTATCACATGGTCCATCCGTTTAACAACTGGGACGTGATCGCCGGCCAGGGGACGGCCGCCCTGGAGCTGATCCAGGATGTGGGTCATCTCGACATCCTGATCTGCCCCGTCGGCGGCGGTGGCCTGCTCGCGGGGACCGCCCTTGCCGCGGCCTGCGTTAGCCCGTCCCCCCGCGTGGTCGGCGCTGAGCCGGCGACGGCCGACGACGCCAGGCGCTCCCTTGAGGCGGGCACCATCCAGACCTCCGACGACCCCGCGACCATCGCGGACGGCCTGCGCTCGACCGCCGTGGGCACCCGGCCCTTCGCCGTCTTTTCCGGGCGAGTCGATCGGATCGTCACCGTGACCGAGGCCCAGATCATCACCGCGACCCGGTTTGTCTGGGAGCGACTCAAGCTCGTCGCCGAACCCTCCTGCGCTGTCCCAATCGCCGCCCTGCTCGAGGGGGCGATCGACGTCCAGGGCCTGCGCGTGGGCGTCATTCTCTCGGGGGGGAACGTCGATCTCCGGGCGCTCTTGCCGCTCTTGACCGAGGCCCCATGAACGCGCCCCTGAACGCCCCCGAACCCGCTCGCCTCGCTCCACGCCTGGTTCTGGCCGCGCTCGTGATCGCCGTCGTGGTCGCCCTAATCGCCGCGGCCCGACGCGAGATTGATCGAACCGGACCAAAGGCCCCACCAGGAGCGCCCGCCATCACGCTTGCCAGCCTCGTGCTCGTGGGCGTGACCATCTCGGCGTTCCGAGGGGTCGATGTACGGCTGGCGCTTTTTCTTGGCGCGATCCCGCTCTTCCTGATCTCATCCGGGCTCCCGACGATGCTCAAACGGACGGTCGCCGAAATGGCGAACGCGGGCACCGTCGTCCCCATTTGCTCGGCGATGGGGTTCGCCCACGTCCTGCGCCTGACCGGCTGCGACCAGCATCTGGCGCGGCTGCTGGTCCGGCCGCTTCGGAGCATGCGGGCGTTGCTCATTCCCGGTGGAGTGCTGGCGGGATACCTCATCAACACCACGATCGTGAGCCAGGCCGCCACGGCCGCCGTACTGGGCCCGATCCTGGTCCCGTTGCTCGCCGCGGGGGGGCTAAACCCATCGACGGCCGGCGCGGTCCTGCTCCTGGGCTCGTCGATGGGGGGCGAGCTCTATAACCCCGGCGCGGTCGAAATTCGCAAGCTCGCCGAGCTCTCCGGACGCACCGGCGCGGAGGTCGTCGCGCGCTCGATCGGGCTCAATCTGACAGCCTGCTCGGCGGCCTTGCTCGCGTTCTGGGCGATCGCCGCCCGCCGCGCGGGGCCCCAGGGAGAGTCGGTGCCCTCGCTCGCGATCAACCCCTACAAGGCCCTGGTTCCGCTGTTGCCGATCGTGATCCTCTTGATCGACGGCCTGGTCGGTCCCAACCCGATCACCAGGCCCCTCGAGGGTCCCCCCAAGATCCTGGCCGCCATGCTGGTCGGCCTCGCCGCCGCGGCCCTGGCCGACCCAGCGAAAATCGGCGAAATCGTGGCCTCGTTCTGGGAGGGGGCTGGCCAGGGATATTATCATGTGATTTCCCTGATCGTGTGTGCCTCGACCTTTGGCGAGGGGATTCAGCGCTCGGGGCTCGTGGGGCTTACCGTGCATTCGCTCGCGGGCGCGCCCGGGCTCGCCATGGTGGCCGCGCTCGTGATCCCCTGGGCGCTCGCCGTCGTTTCGGGGACCGGGATCGCGCCCGCCGTCGCCGTGATGGAATTCTTCATTCCCGAGGCTCGCACGCTCGGGCTCGACCCCATGACCCTCGGAACCGTGGCCGCCATGGGGGCTCATTTCGGGCGAACCATGAGCCCGGCCGCCGCCGTCGTCATGATGGCCGCCCGCGTCTCCGGCGGCCAACCCCGTGATCTCTTGCGATTGGTCACGCCGCCGCTCATGATCGGCGGAGCGGTCCTGCTCGCCAGGGCCCTCATGGGCGCTCGCTAGGCGAGTCGCTAAGATCGGTTGCATCATTTATCACCATTCACCCGCCGCGTAGGCCCAGCGGAGCAAGACCTCCATGCCCGATAACCACTCGTTCGACGTGGTCAGCGAGATCAATCACGCGGAGCTGCATAACGCCGTCGTCCAGGCCCAGCACGAAATCGCCGTGCGGTTTGATTTCAAGGGGACCCGCGCCTCGATTGAATTCAACAAGAAGGACGCCTCGTTCACGATCGAGGGGGACCATAAGGGACAGCTCGAGACCGTCATCCAGATCCTCAAGGAAAAGATGGCCAAGCGAGGCGTGCCGGCCGCCTCTCTCATCCGGGGCAAGATCGAGGACGCGACCCACGACACCGTCCGAGAGACCCTCACCCTGCATACCGGCGTCGACGTCGACGACGCGCGCAAGCTGATCAAGGAGATCAAGCAGCTCAAGCTCAAGGTCCAGGCCCAGATCATGGACGAAAAGATCCGGGTGACCGGGAAAAAGAAAGACGAGCTCCAGGAGGTGATGGCCTACATGAAGGCCCACGGACCCGATTATCCACTCCAGTTCATCAATTTTACCTGACCCGCGAGACGTCGCCATGAAGACAGGTCGAGCACAATTGGGAGCGCGGGTCGCTTGAGTCGGCGTGGCGGGCCGCCCGATCAAAGAGAGGCCGAGGCCGTCGCGCCGGTTCGACCCCCTCGCG
This sequence comes from Planctomycetota bacterium, assembly GCA_021808995.1. Taxonomy (GTDB): domain Bacteria; phylum Planctomycetota; class Planctomycetia; order Isosphaerales; family Isosphaeraceae; genus JAKBAP01. The sequence goes on from JAKBAP010000077.1 coordinate 8,836, forward strand.
GAGAGGGACGGCCAGGAGCGCCTCGAGGAGATAAGCCATGGGATTCTGGAACGGACGCCTGACCTTCACACGATTCCGAGTTCAGGGGCAAACCCCACTGCCGCTCGGCGAAGAGCTGCTGGAACAGGCCCGGGAGCATCGGATCGGACTCCACGGAGGAGGCCGAGGCGCCGACGGCGTCGCCACCGGATGGGCCGGCGGCGACCACGTGCTCGATACCACCATCGACTACGCCAAGAACATCGTCGACGACGCCGTCCATCTCGCCGTCCGCGTCGACGCCGACAAGATCCCAGGCTCGCTCCTGAAGGCTTACACCCAGATGGAGATCGACGCCGTCGCCCAGCTCAATCCGAGCGGGACCGCGACCAAGGCCCAGAAGGCCGAGGCCAAGGAAGCGGCCAAGCTGCGGCTCGAGGCCGAGGCCGCCGACGGGCGATTTCAGCGCATGAGCCACACCCCCGTACTCTGGGACGCCCGCGAGGGAATCGTCTACGTCGGGGCGACGACGGGCTCGATCCTGGAACGCGCGATTGGCCTGTTTCGCGAGACCTTCAACCTGCCACTTGAGCCCATCACCGCCGGCGAGCTCGCCCGCGCGACCGCCCAGGCCGCCGGCGTCGACGCCGACCGCGCCGTCGCCATGCTCGAGGGGGCTCCCCTGCGGCTCGTCGGGTCCAGCGGGGCCTCGAACGTCGTCGCCTGGAACGAGGAAAACCCCTCGAGCCTCGACTCGCTCGGTAATGAATTCCTGGTCTGGGCCTGGCACCGGCTCCAGATCGACGGCGACACGATCCCCCTTTCCGACGGATCGGAAATCGCGCTCATGCTCGCTCGCACCCTGACCCTGGACTGCCCCCGCGGCGAGACCGGCCGCGACCAGCTCACCGACGGCTCGCCCACCCGCCTGCCCGAGGCCCTCCGCGCCCTCCAGTCCGGGAAGCTCCCCCGCAAAGCCGGCCTGATCATGGCCCGCCAGGGCTCGCAATACGAGCTCACCCTCCAGGCCGAGACGCTCGCGGTCTCCAATGCCTCGCTCCCCAAGGCCGAGGGCAAACTCGCCCCCCACGAAAGCCGCATCCACCGCCTCGAAAGCCTGCGCCACCTGGCCCAGACCCTCGACCTCCTGTTCGCGGCCTACCTGAGCCGACGCATGAGCTCGGCCTGGAGCGACGAACTCGGCCGCATCGAGAGCTGGCTGCGCGCGGCCTGACCCCCGCCCACTCCGAAAAAACGCGCGACTGGCGCGGCGGCAATCGGCGGAATCCGTATAATCGGACTATTCGATGTCGCCCGAAGACCCTCGCCGGTCCTCGGGCGGCCTCGGCACGTTCGCCGGATCTCGTTTTGAGATCCCTGGATACGCCGACTGCCCTTAATGGAGAATGGAAGATGCCACGGACCGCGAGTCTGTTGCTGTCCGCGCTTTTCGCCCTGCCCGCCACCTACGCGCAGGCACAAAACCAGCCACCAGCCACCGCCCCAGCCCCGACACCCGCCGCGGGCGCTGCCGCCCGATCTGGACTGACAGGGCTCAATGACGTGGTCGCCACCATCACTAACGGCGGCCAGACCGATAAGGTCACCAAGGGCGAGGTGATCACCTTCCTGAGCCACTACCCCGCCCCCCGGCCCGAGGACCGCGAAACCGTCTATCGCGAAACGCTCGAAAGCCTGATCAACACCAAGCTCCTGACCCAGTTCCTGATCCGTCAGAAAATCGTCGTTCCCCCGGAAAAAATCGACGCCGAGATCGAACGCCTCAAGCAACAGCTCAAGGCCGATAATCAAGATTTGCCCACCGCCCTGCGGCAAAACAACATCTCGATGGAAAGCATCCGCGAGGAATACGAAAACCGCCTGCGGTGGACCGAGTTCCTCCAGACCAAGGCCACCGAGGCCGCCCTGCGAAAGTTCGTCGCCGAAAACCGCGACCTCTTCAGCGGCACCCAGGTCCGCGCCAGCCACGTCATGCTCAAGGTCGACCCCGACGCGAGCGAGGCCGACAAGGAAAAGGTCCGGCAAAAATTGGTCGCGATCAAGAAAGAGATCGACGACAAGAAGCTCACCTTCGCCCAAGCCGCCAACAAATATTCGGAAGACCCCGCCAACGAAGGAGGCGCTGGGGGCGACCTGGATTATTTCACGCTCACCACCGGACTCGTCGAGGAATTCACCTCGGTCGCCTTCAAGCTCCGCAAGGGCGCGATCTCGGACCCGATCGAAACCCCCTATGGCTATCACCTGATCATGGTGACCGACCGTAAGGAAGGCAAGCCGATCGACTTCGAGCAAAACAAGGCGGTCATCCTGCAAGCCTTTGGCGCTGACCTGCAGAAAAACGTCGTGACCGCCGAGCGCAAGACGGCCAAGGTCGACATCAAGCCGATCCCCCGCGACCTGTTCCCCAAGGAAGCCGAAACCCCCGCGACGACCCCAGCCGCCGCGCCGGCCCCCAAGGCCGCCACGCCAGCGAAGCCCTGACCACATCGCCCACGCGGGCGGCTCGTCCATGCGAGCCGCCCACGCTCAACCCCGAGCAAGTCGGCACAGGGCGTTTCCTTGTCCACCAGGCAAGTCAGCGTTAACCCTCCAGCCGCCCCTGGCGCTTGAGCTCCACGAATCGGTCGAAGGTCTCGCGGATTCCCTCGCCGAGCGGAGTGCGTGGGAGTGGACCGAAGGCGGCTTCCAGGCGTGAATCGTCCAGGTCCGGGGCGATGGGCAATTGACGGTCGCCGTGGGTCACCAACCCCTTGGCCTCGGGGACCGCGTCCTCGAGAGCCTTCACGAAGGACTCGATCGGTTCGACGGCCCCGTGCATGTTGAATGACTCGGCCCCCTCGAACGGACCCTCGAGCGTCCGCAGAAACGTGGCCGCCACGTCTCGGACGTATTGCAAATCTTGTCGGCCGCCATAGCTGATGTGATAAGGATTCCCCAGGGCGACGGCGCGGATCGCCGTCGTCGGCTCGCTCGTCATGCCAAAGTCGCGCCCCACGCCATAGACCGTCCACGGGCGCAGGCCGACGCTCGTCACCCCGCGTTCGAGCCAGTAGACCCGCGCGTTCATCTCGTTGCAGACCTTATACGCCCCATAATGCGACAGCGGCGCGAGGCGGACGAGATCCCCGATCGGGCCCGTGGAATCCCCCTCCGGTGGGCCGTGGACAGCCGCCGAGCTGGCGTAAACGACCCGGCCGACCTGGTCTTTTTTCGCGGCGGCGGCCTCGAAAACCGCGAGCGTGCCGATCACGTTCACCCGCGCCCCCAGGATCGGATTCGCCCGACAGGTCGGCGTTTGTAGGCCCGCCAGGTGCAAAATGCGATCGCAGCCCGTCTCCTCGACAGCGCGAATCACCACGTCCGGGTCGGAAACGTCCCCTGGGATGAAGCGAATCCGCTCGATCGACTCGTTGTCGAGGATCAACTCCAGGCGATGACGATCCTCCTTGAGATCCAAAATCGCCAGCTCGCCGCCAGCCTCGAGCACGAGCTTGGCCACCCAGCTCCCGATACAGCCATAGCCGCCAGACATCAGGATTCGCACCGCCACTCCCTCGCCATTGACGTTCAGGATACCGTTTAGACGAGCGCCGATTCCGCGACCGACACCCACGAATCTCTGAAAATACACGAACCCGGGGTTCCTGGCTGGTCGATTTCTCGCTTCATCAAAAAACCACGAGGTCTTGACTTTCCAGTGAACGAATTGTAGTTACATTGATTGACACGCCTCGGTTTTTTCCGAAGTCGACGTGATGATCGGGAATCTGATAGGATGACGCATCGGTCTTGACGGTTATGTCGAGCGCGGTCGTCGTTTGGCGTGACTTTTCACACGGATTTGATCCCGGAGGATGCCATCGGGCCACTTGAGCGGGGCTTAAGAGTGAATGAACAGATCCGCATCTCCCCCGTGCGGGTCATTGGGGCGGATGGGTCGATGCTTGGCGTGATGCCGACGAACAAAGCGCTCGAGGCGTCGCGCGAGGCGGGTCTGGACCTGGTCGAGGTTGTACCCAACCGGCGGCCACCGGTCTGCAAGATCATCGACTATGGCAAGTTCAAGTACACTCAGAAAAAGAAACAGTCGAAGCAAAAGCAGCACCAGGTGCATGTCAAGGAAATTCGCGTCCGTCCCAAGACTGGCGATCACGATATCGAGGTCAAGGTCAAGCGGGCGAAGGAATTCCTTGAGCAAAAGGACAAGGTCCTAGTGAACGTCCTGTTCCGGGGACGCGAGCTTGCCCATATTGATGAGGGTCGGCGGGTAATGGAAGAGGTGCTTCGCGCCCTTGACGAGTTTGGCAAGCTGGAAAAGAACCCCTCGATGGAAGGAAAGCGAATGACGGCCATCGTGGCGCCGCGCGTTTGATCGCGACGGCGGTCGGTTCTAGACGAGCGGTTTGGAGTTTTGCTAGGATTCCTGGGTCGGATTCGCGCGTGATTCGCGAATCGCGCGGCCCCTGCCGCGGCCATGGTCCATGAGAGAGCTTGATCGCTCGCCCGGCCGAACGTTTCATCGGCCGAGGATATGTTTGTCCACACGCTGTTCGGGATCAGGATACGATGCCTAAGCTGAAAACGCACAAGGGAATGAAGAAGCGGTTCAAGATCTCCGCGACCGGGAAGGTCAGTCACAAGCGCTGCGGGTCCTCGCACTTGATGAGCCACAAGAGTGGCAAGCAAGTCCGGCGTCTTCGCAAGAAATCGATCTTGTCGGTTTCCGCCGAGGCTCATCGCATTCGTAATGCGCTCTTGCGGCAGCAGTCGGAAAACCCCGACGTCGTCCACGCGCTCAAGCTCGCGGCCGTCGCGGACAAGGCCGCTGGCGAGGCCGCCCCCTCGGCCGAGGCCGAGACCAAGAGCGAGTGACCCCCGCTGAATCTTGATTTCCATCACCATACTTTAGAAGAGAACGAGTTCGTCGATGCGCGCGACCAAGGGAGCGGCCCGGAATAAGGCCAAGAAGCGTCTATTTCACGCGGCCAAGGGATTCGTGGGAGGCCGGCGGCGGCTGCTCAAATCGGCCAAGGAAACGCTCGTCCGGGCCGGTATGTTCGCATTCCGCGACCGCCGGGCCAAGAAACGCGAATTCCGCAAGCTGTTCATCATCCGCGTGACCGCCGCCGCCGAAATGCGCGGCCTGCGCTATAGCCGGCTGATTCACGGACTCAAGCTCGCCAGCGTCGGGCTCGATCGCAAGAGCCTCTCGGAATTGGCCATCCACGAGCCGGCCACGTTTGACCTGGTCGTGAACCTGGCCAAATCGCACCTGGAAAAGCATGACGCCGTGGTCGCGGAACGGCAAAAGGCCAAGTCGGCCTGAGGCAAACCTCGAGCGTCGAGCCCCCGAATCGATGAATCCGACCGACAGCCTGGAATCCGCGCTCGCCGACCTGGACTCGCTCGCGAGCGCGGGCCGGCTCGCGCTCGATGGGGCAGGGGACCTGGCGCTGCTCGAGGCCGCCCGGATCGAGTTCCTGGGGCAGAAACAGGGCCGGCTCAAATCCGCGCAGGAACGGCTCAAGGCTCTGGAGCCCACCGCCCGAAAGGCGTACGGCCAGCGGTTCAACCTGGTCAAGGGGGAGCTCGAGGCGCTTCTCGAGGCGTCCCGCGAGCGGCTGGCGGCGAAGGCCCAGGTGGTTGACGGCATCGACGTGGCGTTACCGGGGATTCGCCCCGTGCTGGGGCATCGCCACCCGCTGACCCAGACGACGGAAGAGCTCACGGAGATTTTCGGGCGGTTTGGCTTCGCGGTCGCGCGTGGGCCGGAGGTCGAGGATCTCTGGCACAATTTCGACGCGCTCAATATTCCCCAAAGCCATCCAGCGCGGGATCCGATCGACAATTTCTATCTCTCGAGCGCCCGCGGCGGCGCGGGCCTTCACGAGCGCCCATGGGCGATGCTTCGGAGCCAGACGAGCACGGTCCAGATCCGGGTGATGGAGAGCCAGCCGCCGCCGGTGCGAATCATCGCCATCGGCCGGGTCTATCGACCGGACACGGTCGACGCCACGCATTCCTTTATGTTTCATCAGATCGAGGGGCTGATGGTTCAAAAAGGGGTGACGATGGCCGATCTCAAGTCGGTCCTGAGCCTGTTCGCGCGGGCGTATCTGGGCGAGGACGTCAAGATTCGCTTTCGTCCGTCGTTCTTCCCGTTCACGGAACCGAGCGTCGAGGTCGATATGCTCTGGCATGGCAAGGCTCGATGGGTTGAAATGGGTGGGGCGGGAATGGTTGATCCCAATGTCTTGCGAGCGGTCGGATACGATCCCGAGGAGGTCTCGGGCTTCGCCTTCGGCCTGGGGATTGAGCGACTGTGCATGAGGCGGCACGGAATCGACGATATCCGGCTGCTTTATCAGAATGACGTCGGTTTCCTCCGCCAGTTTTGAAGAACCGGTCCCGTCCGCGACTCTCAAGCAAGCATGGGCGCGTGTTTCAACTTGGAGGAACAGATGGATATCGACGCCAATCGGGTGATCGCGGCCAAGAGTGGGATCTCCGCGACGACGACCACTGTGTATCATCGTGATTTCGCGGAGATTCGAGCCGAGGGAACGTCGCCGCGCGACGCGGCCCGGCATCTGGTTAACAAGCTCACCGGGGCTCTCGACACCGCGCTGACCGACTGGCGGCGCGCGAGCGTGGACGGGGCGATCGCCGATGTCAAGGCTTACGTTGAGCGGGAGGAATCCTCCGAAGCCTGATGATCGCTCACGATGAGAAAAAGAGCGGCTCGAAGCCGCCGTCGCGTCAGCTTGGAGTCCTGGACGCGACCATGATCGTCATGGGCTCGATGATCGGCTCGGGGGTGTTCATCACCTCGGCCGAATCGTTGCGGCTCACCGGCGCGCCGGGGTATCTTCTGCTCGCCTGGCTCATTTCCGGGCTCATGACCATTTCGGGGGCGGCCTGCGCGGCCGAGATCGCGGCCATGATGCCCCGGGTCGGCGGGCAATATGTCTTTCTCAGGACAGCCTATTCGCCCGCGGTCGGGTTTCTCTTTGGCTGGGCGATGTTCCTGGTCGTTCAGTGTGGCACGATCGCCGCGGTCGCCGTCGCCTTCGCCAAGTTCCTCGGCGTCTTCGTTCCCGCCGTCGCGGCCGACAATTATCTCATCAGCCCGATCCAGGCCCGCCGCTACGCGGTCTCGCTCTCGACCCAGCAACTCACGGCCGTCGCCTTGGTCGCCTTCCTGACGGCGGTCAACATGGGGGGGCTGTCGATCGGGAAGTGGATTCAAAATACGTTCACATTCAC
>JAKBAP010000078.1 GCA_021808995.1 Planctomycetota bacterium
CGCCGCCATCGAACAGCTCAAGGTCATCGGCACCCAGATCGAGGTCCCTGTCTACAGTCAGGAGGGCTCGAATCCCGTCGCCGTCTGCCAGCAAGCCGTGATCGAGGCCGGCAAGCAAGGCCGCGACACCATCATCCTCGACACCGCCGGCCGCCTTCACGTCGATCAGGAGCTCATGAACGAGCTCTCCCAGATCGAAAAAAAGGTCAAGCCACACCAGGTTTTGTTTGTCTGCGACGCCATGACGGGACAAGACGCCGTCGCCTCGGCCGGGGCATTCAACAAGGCGCTCGAACTCGACGGCGTGATCCTCACCAAGCTCGACGGCGACGCCCGCGGCGGCGCGGCCCTCTCGGTTCGCAAGGTGACCGGCGTTCCGATCAAATTCGTCGGCAAGGGTGAAAAACTCGACAAGCTCGAGCCCTTCGACCCCGAACGCGTGGTCGGCCAGATGCTGGGCATGGGAGACGTGGTCGGCCTGGTCGAGGCCGCCCAGTCGGCCGTCGACGCCGACGAGGCCAAACGCCAGCAAGAACGCCTCGCCAAGGGCAAATACGACCTGGACGATTTTCGCAAGCAAATCATCCAGATGAAGAAAATGGGCTCGATGCGCGATCTGATGAGCAAGATCCCCGGCCTAGGCCAGATGGCCGATGGCGAGCTCGAGGGGCTCGATGCCGACAATGAAATCAAGCTCATCGGCGGCATGATCGACAGCATGACCCCGGCCGAACGGGCCGACCCGTCGATCGTGGATATTTCGAGGCGGCGGCGAATCGCGGCCGGCAGCGGGGTCGAGCCGTCCGAGATCTCCCGGATGATCAAGCAATTCGACATGATGGCGACCTTCGCCCGCCAGATGATGCAAATGACCATGATGGACCGGCTGCGGGCGCTCACCGGGCTGGGTCAGGCGGCGGCGATGAATCCAGCGGCTCGATTGTCGACACCAAAAATCGGCACGGGCAAGCGACTCACACCCAAGGAACGCGAAAAACAGCGAAAGCAGCGCGAGAAAGACGAGCGCAAACGACGCCGCGAGGAACGCCCAAGGCCATAATGGCAAAGGAGATAGCGCGTCGTCGCGCCCGGTCTCGCTCGGGTGTCGGAGCGATGCCTGGGGGCGTCGCACTGGATCATTCGGGAATTTTGTGTTGAGATAGTCAATTCGCAAGACCAGGGTTTCCGTCCTGACGACGACCTAGATGGGTCGCGAGGCGAGGCCGTCAACGAGGAGCTTGAGTGTGGTTCGACTGCGTATGAAAGCGATGGGGCGGCGGCATCGTCCCTTTTTTCGGATCTGCGCGATGGACTCGCGTACCGGACGAGACGGACGGCCGATCGAGGAGCTCGGGTACTACGATCCCATGTCTCGTAACGATGAAACCCAGACCGTGATCGACGTCAGTCGGGCTCGATACTGGCTGTCCGTCGGGGCTCAGCCCTCCCACAAGGTGCAGGTTTTGCTCAGGAAAAAGGGGGTCGTCAAGCCCTTGCCCGGCGAACCCTGGCAGGTGGCCCCAACCGCGGCAACCCCCGCGACCGAGCCGATCCCTCAGCCGGCCTCTTGATCGGAAACGGACGGCCCGATGAGCGGGGCGACGCTGCGAATCGACGTCATCACGGTGCTCCCTAGCCTGTTCGATGGATTTCTCGGCCAGGGTGTCCTGGGCCGGGCCATTGAACGAGGCGTCCTGATCGTCAACCGCTGGGATCTCCGTGATTGGGCCTCTGGTCGTTATAAACAGGTGGACGACCGACCCTTCGGCGGCGGGCCAGGCATGTTGCTCATGGCCCCACCAGTCGTCGCGGCGGTCGAGGGAGTCCGACAAAAAAGCGAGGTCGAGGGCCGATTAATCGCCCTCTCACCCCAGGGACGCCGATTCAACCAGGACTGGGCCGCCGAGCTCGCCCGGGAACAACGGCTGATCCTGATCTGTGGTCGTTACGAGGGCTTCGACGAGCGTATCATCGATGTCCTCAAGCCAGAATTACTCTCGGTCGGCGACTTCGTCCTCTCCGGCGGCGAGGTCGCGGCCATGGTGATCATCGACGCCATCGCCCGACTCGTTCCCGGTGTCCTTGGCGACGAGCAAAGCGCGGTCGACGAATCGTTCGGACCTGACGGAGGACTCGAATATCCCCAATACACGCGACCGCGAGTCTTTCGCGAACTCGCCGTCCCCGAGGTCCTCTTAGGCGGTGACCACGCCGCCATCGCCCGGTGGAGGCGCGATCATCGACGGTGAGCCCCAGATCGGTTCGAGCGTCCCCAAAACCAAAAGGACGCCCAGCAAAAACGCGTCCGATATCATCCAAGAATTCATTTGTTTCAGAGCGTGGTGCCTGATTGCCGCCCGATGGGGGCCGGCGACAGGCGCGAAAGGATCTTCCCATGCAGAATCGTTTGATGGACGTGGTCGAAAAGACCGCGGTCAAGGCTAGCGTTCCCGCGTTTGAGATCGGCGACACCGTCGACGTTCACGTCCGGATTCTCGAAGGCGACAAGGAACGAATTCAGATTTTCAATGGAGTCGTGATCGCCCGATCGGGCGTCGGGCCTCGTGAAATGTTCGTGGTTCGTCGCATCGTTCAAGGCGAGGGTGTCGAGCGCAAGTTCCCGCTCCATTCGCCGCGGATCGCCGACGTCACGGTCAAGCGCTCGGGCAAGGTTCGCCGGGCCAAGCTCTACTACCTGCGCAATCTTTCGGGCAAGGCCGTCCGCTTGAAAGAGCGCTACACCGTCACCGCCGCGAGCGCCCAGGCCAAGGCCGCCAAGGCCGAGCGCAAGGCCGCCAAGGCCGCCAGCCGCAAGGAAAAAGCCGCGGCCACCAGCTAGCTCATCCGCGGTCCACGCACGTTGTCGCTTTTCCGCCCAACGTGTGGGCGCGGCGTCGCGGATCGCTCCACGGCCTCGGCCCGGACCTGATCCAGATAGTCGAGCAGGCGCTCTCGGAAGACCTCTTTCGAGAGCCCCTCCGCTCGCCGCCTGGCCAGGCCGGCATCGTGGGGCTCTCCCTCTCGCTCCCAGGCCTCGATCGCCTGGGCCAGCCCTTCAGACGAGGCATCGGGATAGATTCTGCCGACCTGATCGTCGACGGTCTCGGCGACCCCTCCACGCCCGAGCGCGATCACAGGCGCTCCACACGCAAGCGCCTCGATCGGCACGATCCCAAAATCTTCCTCGCCGGGAAACAAGAGCGCCCGGCAGGTCCGGTAATGCTCGCGAATCACGTCGTCCGGCTGCCAGCCCAGGAACCGCGTCCGCGGGCCCGCGAGCGTCTCCAACCGGTCCCGCTCCGGCCCCGCGCCGATCACCACCAACGGCCTCCCCAGCCGCTCGCACGCCCGAACCGCCTGGTCGACCCTCTTGTAAGGCACGAGCGCTGACACGATCAGATAGAAATCCCCTCGTCGACTCTCCGCCGGCGTGTAAAAATCCACGTCGACCGGCGGCTCGATCACATGGCTCTCGCGCCCGTAACAGGTGGCGATCCGTTCCTGGATCGTTCGGGAGATCGCCACGAAATGGGTCACGCGCTCGGCCGTCGCTCGATCCCACCGCCTGAGCTGATCGAGCACGAACCGCGCGACCCCTCGACGCACCGGGCGATCACGCCAGCCGTCGAGATAAGCGTCTCGCCCCTGCCAGGCGTATCGCATCGGTGTAAAACAATAGCAAACATGCGGAACGCCCGGCGGCGGCACGACCGCCTTGGCCACGCAATGGCTCAGGCTCACGACCAGGTCGACGTCCTTGATGACCAGCGATCGAACCGCCAGGGGCATGATCGGGAGCAAATGCCGATAGTGCTGAAAAACCCCTGGAATTCGCTGCAATGGCGAGGTTTTGATCGTCATCGACTCGATAGGCGGTGAGAGAGCGCCCTCGCGATGGATCAACGAATGCAAGGTCGCCTCGGGAAACGCCTCGCAGAGCACCTCCAGGCATTTTTCCCCCCCCCGCATCCCGGTCAGCCAATCATGCACCAGCGCCACGTCTACAGAGGGGGCATTCCGACCGATCTTGGACGATTGCGCAAGCTGGGTTAAATGGCTTTCTCGGCCTTGGTTCCCGTCGTGGGCGGCGGTTCGTCGGGTTTTGGGTGATCGATCGATCGGTTGATTCCGCGTCATCGAGCGGCGGCTCCGTGCGAGGTTCGTCCCGGGATTCGATCCGAGGGGACGGGTCGGAATGTCGGGCGAGGGAGCGTGCTCGAGATGTGACGGCGGGGACGTTACCGCGCCCGACTCAATCGAGCAAGGGCGGACAGGGAGAAGCCATGGGATTGAGGGTCGGCGGTGCTGCCGCGAGTCGTGACCGCGTGGGATCGGTCCATGCCTGGCCGCTCGGCGGTGAATTCGCGACGTTTCATACCGCGACCGAGGTCGCGCTTCTTGCCGCTCGCAAGTTCGCGGTCGGCGACCGGATTCCTCGGCTCGCCGACGACGCGAGGCCGTTCAGCCCGCGGTCGGCGGCAAGCCGGTGGTGAATTCGGGGGAACATCTCTTCGTGGCGACGGATGATGGGGATGAGGATGGACCGTCAAGACAACTCGAAATCCTCGTCCATGATCTGGAGAGTGGGCCGCGTTTCGCTGAGTATCGACTCCCGCCACTCCTCCGATGACCGCGCGAGGTTATAGCGGAGCTGGCCAAGCGCGATAGCATTGTTCCACCGTTTCAGGGAACCATCGGTCTGATCGAGCCACGGCCGTAAGAAGGCCACGAATGCGTTCGAAACTGTCATATGGCCGCACCGGCTCTTCCAACAACCGTCACAAATCGTTATGTCTGTGTTTCACCGCTGTCCCTGTTCCACCCGCGGCCAACTCGCGTTTCTTGAGGTTACTGCCTTGACGATCGTCAACGAGATGGAGGGAAGGGCGTGGAGCTCGGACTCGCGGTCAAATCCCACCGAGCATGGAAACCGCTCGGCCTCGAACACGAGGTCGATCATCCCGGGCTCGCATATGACGCAGTCCACGATCCGGGCGTCCGGAGGGAGCACGTTCTTGAGCGGCCGAAACGCCGGCATCCCCTCTTTCAGGATGAACGCCAGGAAGTCGGCCGAGATCCTCAGCGCGGCGCGCTCGAGCACGAAGACGCTCCCTGGATTGCGTGCGGACGTGTTCAGTAGGCTAACGGGACGTGAAAACGGGCGATGCGGGGTGTTCTAGGGCGTTGCGACGCACACAATGCGAATTGTGTGGTCACGCCAGGCGCGCACGCGTGGACGGCTCACGACGCGTGGGCGTCCCCGCGGGAAAGGCCGTCGTGCTACGGCGACCTTTGCCGTCCTCGTCGTACTCGGTGATGTGAATGGAGCCGTCCTCGAGCTCGCAAATGATGGCGTAGGCATACCCGGAGGGGGTGGGTCCTTCGATCCGGATCGGTTCAGCCGCCATAACGCCCATCCTTCATGATTCGCCGGATCACCTTGAAGCGTGCAGGGAACTCGGCCTTCATCCTATCAGGATCCTCTACGTAGAACGCCACGGCCTCAGCGAAATCCTCTGAGAGCGCATTCGTCCCATAGGCGCTCACGGGGCGCTCGCTTGTCGAGGCGGCCGCCGCGAAGTGTCCCCTCGGCGTGATCTCCCCATACAATGCATTGGCCAGGTTGTGTCCGCCCTCGTGATAAAGCAGACCGGGGCGCGGTCCGTGGTCGTAGGCCACGATGTCCGAATCGCCGCCGGTAGCGCCCGAGCGCCCGAAGTTCGGGTATATCGACCGCCAGTAATCGTCGTCGTGATTGTGCTGAGCCGTGAAGAACACCCGCTTTGTCGCCTCGCGCAAGCGCGTCGGCTGTCGGTCGCGCTGAGAGTGAAGCGCCTCGATCGTCCTAGCCATTTGCCCTTTCGTCGCCGAGTCCGAGAAATGCCATTGCTGGCGATCAAAATCGACGGCCCAGAAAGACTCGGGCGTCGACATGCCGTGAAACGCCCCAATCGGCCCCGGCCTCGCGTGCATCTCGATCGCTTGCTCGATGACCGGCCGCCGCGTCTCGATGTCGAGGACGCCGATGCCAAGTCCTGATCGAGGCGGGGTCTGGATGCCTGGGATTCTCTCCGCGTGGTTCGCCGCCCCGATTTTCAGGCCTCTAACTCTCACCCCCCGGACCAGTTCATGTTGTCGAGGTCATCGATCATCCCGGCCTTCTGGGTTGGGTGCCATCCCAGTCGCTCTTGGGTGAGCGTGCTCGACGCGGGCATATCCAACCCGGCGAACATCGCCAGCCAGCCAAAGTGCCCGGCGGCTTCCTCGGTAGTCAGGGAGCGGGTCGGGATTTTCAGGCCTCGCCCGATCGCCTCCGCGATCGCCTTGGCCGTAACGCCCTCCTCGGCGACCGCGTGATACCTCGCGCGGTTCGGACCTTTCTCCAGGGCCAACCGGTAGACGGGCGCGACGTCGAGCACGTGGACGGCGGGCCAGCGGTTCAGGCCGTCGCCGACATAGGCGGCGACGCCCTTCGCGCGGGCGATCTCGATCGCGGTCGTGACGATCCCTTGTTTTTTCGTGTCATGCACCTGTGGCAGTCGGACCACCGTCACGCGGACGCCACGGCTGGCGATCGCCTCCGCCGCGACCTCCGAGCCCGTCCGGGGGTTCGGGTGGTTCGGGTCGAACTCGTCTTCCGTGGCGAGCTGGCCCGGCACCTTGGCCCCCATCCCGGTGCCGGAGGTAATGACAAACGGGCGTTCGGAGCCGGCGAGGGCGTCGCCCATTGCCTCAATGGCCCGCCGGTCTACCTCGCACACCTCCAGGAAGCGTGTGAAGTCGTGGATGAAACCGCAATGGATCACCCCGTCCGAGGCCGCCGCGCCACGTCGGAGGCTGTCCAGGTCCTCAAGGTCGCCCCGGTGCGCCTCGACCCCGGCGGAGGCAAGGGTCGCCGTCCCCTGGTCGGAGCGGGACAGGGCCAACACCGTGTGGCCCGCCCTGATGAGATCACGGATGACCTCGGTGCCGATAAAGCCCGTCGCGCCAGTCACGAAAACACGCATCAAGAAGCCTCCCGAGAATTGACTTTCAGTCCCATGGTCCACAGGTTAGGCTTTGGGATCGCGACGATCCATGCTTTAGAGTCCAATCTTTCTTCGCGATCGTCCAGGAGGCTCGATGGACCCGCTCTCAGACGTGCTTTCCCTTCTGAAGCCGCGGAACTCGATGTGTGGTGGATTCGACGTCGGCGGCGAGTGGTCGCTCCGGTTCCCCGAGCACGACGGGATCAAGTGCTACGCGATTGTTTCCGGCCAGTGCTGGCTTGTCGTCGAGGATGTTGACGAGGCGGTGCGTCTTGACGCGGGTGATTGCTTCCTGCTCCCGCTTGGGCGTCCGTTTTGTTTGACGAGCGACCTCGCATTGGAGCCGATCGATTTCAGGTCGGTCTATCAGAGGCCGCTGAAGGGGAGCATCTCCGTCTGGAATGGAGGGGGAGATGTCTTCGGCGTCGGAGGATATTTCGGCCTTGAGAGGAACCACGCCAGTATTCTGCTCGGAATGCTCCCACCGATCGTCCAGATCAAGAAAGAGGCGGACAAGCTAGCGCTCCGCTGGGCAATCGAGCGGATGATGGAAGAGCTACGCGAGCCGCGGCCGGGCAGCTTCCTGGTCATCCAGCATCTCGCCCATATGTTGATGGTCCAGGCGCTGCGGGCTCACCTCGCGGAGGGGGTGAGCGGGGGTGTCGGCTGGCTCTTCGCCCTGGCGGATGACCAAATCGGGCCGGCGATCAACGCCATGCACGAAGAGCCTGCCCACCCCTGGACCCTGCGAGAGCTGGCGGAGACCGTCGGGATGTCGCGGTCGGGCTTCGCCGCGAAATTCAAGCAAACCGTCGGCTCGACGCCTATCGACTATCTGATTCGCTGGAGAATGCTCCTGGCCGGGGACCGGCTGAAGACCTCGAGCGAGTCGATCTCGGTGATCTCGCAATCGCTCGGCTACGAGTCCGAGAGTGCCTTTAGCACAGCCTTCAAGCGTGTCATAGGCCGTTCGCCGAGGCAATATCGCCGTGGCCGGGACCCGGTTGTTTCCCATTAGCGAAACACCATGCGCCAAGGGCTCAAGACCGATCATCGATGAGGACGCTCAAGCCCGAACCGAGTCCTGGAGGCGTCTTCACGCGCTGTTCACCTTACGGGTCCTGACACCGAGGCAGCACGGGGGCGAGACCGCGCCTTTTGGGGAACGGGCCGAGGGAGTCCGCGGGTTTTGTCAAGTTCGCCGGTTCGGTCGGCGATAACAGTTGTGGGGATTGCAAGACGTTGTTGGTCCCTCAAGGCCTGGGGAGCCGCGTCCCTTGATGGAGTTGAGCGACTCTCATGGACGATCGGGCTCGACCTGGGGTGGCGTGGAAGCTGAGGTTTTGGCGCGCGGCCACCCTCTGCGTGATCGCGCCCTGCGTGGTCGGGTGCGTGGGACCGAAGGCCGTGAGCTATACCCGCCTGCGCTATAACGAGGTCGTCCGGGACACGAATGACCAGCAGCTCTTGCTGAATATCGTGCGGCTCCGTTATGCCGACTCGCCGATTTTCATCGACTTGCCCAATATCACCAGTCAGTTCGAGGTCGCCGCCCGTGGGAACTACATGGGGGGCTACGGGAATCAAACTCCGGGCCCGGCGAGTCTGGGGATTGGTGACCTGTCGTTTCGCGACACGCCGACCCTGAGCTATCACCCACGGGAGGGACGCGAGATCGCGAAGGCCCTCTTGACCCCGCTCTCGGCGGATCTTTTCATCGTGGTGAACGCTGGGGCCAATCTTGAGCAGCTCCTCTTGTTCTCGGTCAATGACATCAATGACGTCCCCAACGCGCCCCGGGCCACGACCCTGGTTCCCAAGTCCTCCGAGGACAACTCGCGATACCTGCGGGCAATCCGGCTGCTCACCTCCCTCAGGGAACAAGAGGCGACGGAGCTCGTGTTCGGAACCGACGAGGAGACCGAAGGGGCGTCGGAGCCCATTTCCAGGAGCCGGGTCGAGGCTCGCGATCTTCTGAACGCCGCCCGCGACGGCTACGTCTACCGAGCCCAGGGGACGGACCAGGTGACCCTTCACAAGCGCGAAAAGACCCTTTATCTGCGAATCAGCCCTCATTTCATTGATTCCCCGGAGATGGTCGAGGTCACGAGCCTATTCCACCTGACCCCCGGATTGAGCAAGTACCGCGTCAAGTCCGAGCTCGATGACGAGGCCAACCGAAAAAGTCCCACGCCGCTCGGTGGCGACACGATCTTTATCAACACACGCTCGATCTTGCAGATCATGACGTTTTTATCAAAAGGGGTGTGCATTCCCGAGGAACACCTCGTTTCCGGGGTCGCCCCCACGACGCCCGGCCCCGACGGTCGCCCGTTTGACTGGACGCGGATCATGGCCGGAAACTTTGTCGTGCATTTCCAGAAGCGTCGTCCCCGCGATGCCGAGGTCGCCGTTCAATACCGCGGGTACTGGTTTTACATCGCCGGAAACGACGTGAATTCGCGGGCGGCCCTGTCGATCCTGGAGGTCGAGTTCGCGCTCCAGGAATCGGACGAAAAACCGACCGGCCCGGTCCTGACGCTACCGATTGGAGGGCGATGAAAAGCCTGGATCTGGGAATGTTTCGGGGCGCGGACCGAGGTTGACGAGTGATCGGGTCGATTTCCCTGGTTGGGAGACGGACGGTCGGGCTGGGTCTTGGAGCGCGAGTCGTCACGGAAAAAACGACCGCGCTCTCGCCTGGGGCGTGGGTTGGTGTAGGATGTGTCGTTCCCAGGAAATGACATTGGACTCCCTTGTTCGTCCCGACGGCCCGTTGTCCAGCGGGTGGCCGTGGTTCGATCTTGCTCTGGTCGAGGCACAAGTGATGGTCACCGAGTCGCGGCACCCTCTTGTGAGACAGACGCTGTCGGCGCTCCGTGACGTGGGGACCCGGCCGGCGGAGTTTCGGCGGTTGGTGCGGGTGCTTGCCGGGTTGCTGGCGTATGAGGCGACGGCCGATCTGCCCACGGAACCCGTCCAGGTCACGACGCCGATGGGGATCGCGCCTGGGGTTCGGGTGGTCGATCGCGTGGGGGTGGTGCCGATCTTGCGCGCGGGGTTGGGGATGGCCGATGGCATTCTGGACCTATTGCCCGAGGCCGAGGTCTGGCACGTGGGGCTTTATCGCGATGAACGCACGCTGAAACCGCGCGAGTATTACAACAAGATCCCGCCTCGGCCGCGGATGAAAATCGCCCTGCTGGTCGACCCGATGCTGGCGACCGGCGGCTCCGCCATTCGCGCGTGCGAGGTGGTCAAGGCCGCCGGCGTGCCGCGTCTCAAGCTGATCTCGTTGATCGCCGCGCCGGAAGGGATCGCCGCGCTGCGCGACCAGATGCCGGACGTCGCGATCCACGTCGGCGCGATCGACGAGCGATTGAACGAGATTGGTTTTATCTATCCGGGACTGGGCGATGCCGGCGACCGCCAGTTCAATACCGAGAGCACCGGCGAGTGATCCCCCGACCGACCCACTGGAGCGGAAGCCGAATCAGCCCATGAGAGCCGTCGACATCATCCAAAAAAAACGAGACGGCGGAGCGCTCGAATCGGCCGAGATCGGGTGGATGGTGGGCGGAATCGCCACGGGCGAGGTGCTTGATTACCAGTGGTCCGCGCTTCTGATGGCGATCTACCTGCGGGGGATGAGCCCGGTCGAGACACTCGCGCTCACCGAGGCGATGCTGGGCTCGGGAACCATCGTCGACCTGGGTCGCGTGCCCGGGACCAAGATCGACAAGCACAGCACCGGCGGTGTGGGTGACAAGACCTCCCTGATCCTGGCCCCGATCGCGGCCGCGGCCGGGGTGATGGTGCCGATGGTCTCTGGGCGTGGCCTGGGACATACCGGCGGGACCCTCGACAAGCTCGAATCGATCCCAGGATTTCGGGTCGACCTCGACCTCGCGCGATACGCCGAGGTTTTGGAACGCCGCGGGCTGGTCCTGATCGGCCAGACGGCCGAGATCGCTCCGGCGGATCGAAAGCTCTATGCCTTGCGTGACGCGACGGCGACGGTCGAATCGATCCCGCTGATCGCGGCCTCGATCATGTCCAAGAAACTGGCCGAGGGGATCGAGGGCCTGGTGCTCGACGTCAAGACCGGCCAGGGCGCGTTCATGGACACCCTTGAGCGCTCAAGGGCGCTGGCCCAGACCATGTGCGAAATTGGCGCCGGCATGGGCAAGCGGATGGTCGCCCTGGTCACGCGGATGGACGAGCCCCTGGGACTGGCCGTGGGGAACTCGCTGGAAATCAGCGAATCCATCGCCTGCCTGAAGGGCCAAGGTCCCGCGGATCTGATGATGCTTTCGATTGAGCTGGCGGCGGAGATGGTTCTCATGGCGGGGGTTGAAGCCACGATCGAGGCCGCCCGCGCGACCTGCCAGCGCACGATCGATGACGGTGCCGCGCTCGAGCGTTTTCGCCGCGTGATCGAGGCCCAGGGGGGCGATCCTCGGGTGGTTGACGACCGGGACATCCTGGCTCGCTCGTCGCGGGTGGTCCCGTTGCCGGCCCCGCGGTCGGGGGTGGTGGTTCGTGCCCGAGCCAAACCGATCGGCCTGGCGACCATGTTGCTGGGGGCGGGCCGATCGCGAATGGAGGACGGCGTCGACCATGCGGTCGGAGTGCTCTTGCACAAAAAGGTCGGCCACCGCGTGGTGGCTGGCGAGCCTCTCTGCACGCTCCATGTGAACGACGAATCGCGGCTCGAGGAGGCTCGGGCCATGATCCTTGACGCGTTCGAGATCGGCGATCAGCCGGTTGAGCCCGAGCCGCTTCTGGTCGAGCGAATCGCGACCTGAACGGCTCGTTATCCGTCACCTTTTGTTGTCGTGGAAAGTCAGGTTCGATGCGAATAATGCCCGCGACTCGATTGGCCCTGGTCTTGACCCTGATCGCGATCGCGCCGGCGGTTCACGCCCAGGATCAGGGAAAGCCCACGGATCCCCCCCCTACCTCGCCACCCACGGTGACGGTCCAGCCGGTGGAGGTCAGGCGGGTCTATCAGATCTCGATCGGCTCGTGGACGCGGCAATTCTCGGTTCCGGAATCGATCGACCCCATCGATCTGGCGGACCGATTGCGCGGGCTCTTTGGAATGATCGCCATCCTGGGGGTGGCGGCGTTTCTGTCGGACAACCGCCGGGCGATCTCGGGTCGGGTGGTCTTTTGGGGACTGGTGCTCCAATGGGGGTTCGCGCTTTTGGTCTTGCGGGTTCCGGCCGGGGTGTTGTTGCTCCGTTCGGCGGGGAAGGCCGTCGAGTCGATCCTGGGCTGCGCGCTCGTGGGGGCGGAGTTCGTCTTTGGCAAGCCCCTGGTCGACCCCGAGGGGCCAGGGGCGTTTGTCTTTGCCTTTCGCGTGCTCCCCACGGTGATCTTCGTGGCCGCGCTGTTCGCGGTGGTGTATCACCTGGGGGTGATGCAGTGGCTGGTGCGGGGGTTCGCGTTCGTGATGGCCAAGTTCATGGGGACCAGCGGAGCGGAATCGCTCAACGTGGCGGCCTCGCTGTTCCTGGGGCAGACCGAGGCACCGCTGACCATCCGGCCCTATCTTTCCCGGCTGACCCGTTCCGAGCTCCTGACCGTCATGACCGCCGGGATGGCGCACGTGTCGGGAGGGGTGATGGCGGCCTACTTCGCGGCCGGAGTCGAGGCCCATCATATCCTGACCGCGGTCATCATGACCGCGCCGGGGGCGATTCTGATGTCCAAGATGCTGGTCCCCGAGACCGACTCGCCCGAGACCCTGGGGGTGATCAAGGCGGCCGAGATCTCGAGGGATGCCAACCTGCTTGACGCGGCCGCTCGAGGAACCCGGGACGGCCTTCAGCTCGCCCTGAATATCGGCGCGATCCTGATCTCGTTCCTGGCCCTGATCGCGCTCGTCAACCTGGGTCTCGCGCGGTTCGGCACCTCCCTGCAGGCGATGCTGGGTTGGGCGATGGCGCCAGTGGCCTATCTGCTCGGCGTCCCCTGGGAAGACTGCCGGGCCGTTGGGACCCTCCTGGGCACCCGAACCGTGGTGAATGAGCTGGTCGCCTTCAACGACCTGGGCAAAATGAAGGAGACCCTCATCGATCGTTCGTTCGTGATCTCGAGCTACGCCCTCTGTGGCTTCGCCAATATCAGCTCGATTGGGATTCAGCTCGGCGGCATCGGAGCCCTCGCCCCCGAGCGCGGGCACGACCTGGCCCGCCTGGGCGTGCGAGCGCTCCTGGCGGGAACCCTCGCCAACTATCTTTCGGCCTGTATCGCTGGAATCTTGATATGAACACACAACCACCTGTTCCAGGCCTCTTCGACCGGGCCGAGGCGGCGGCGGCCCATGTCCGTGGGCTTTCGCCGGGACCCCACGACCTCGCGGTGGTCCTGGGGTCTGGGCTCTCGGTGGTGGCCAATCGCCTGACTGATTCGATCGCGATTCCTTATGAGGCGATCCCTCATTTTCCCCGTCCCACCGTGGCGGGACATGAGGGCAAGCTACTCCTGGGACGTCTGGGAGGGACACGATCGATCGTGTTTCAGGGGCGGTTTCACTCGTACGAAGGGCACGACCTTGACGCCGTCACGTTCCCTGTCCGGGTCCTGTCGCGGCTGGGGGTGAAGACACTGATCCTGACGGCCGCGACCGGCGGCATCCGGGCCGACCTCCGCGCCGGCAGTCTGGTGGTCGTGTCGGATCATCTGAATCTCCTGGGCGCGAACCCCCTTCGCGGGCCGAATGACGACCGGCTCGGGACCCGGTTCCCCGACCTGTCGGAGGTCTATTCCAAGCGCCTGCGCGTGATGGCCAAGGAGGAGGGGAAGCGACTAGGGCTCGATCTGTCGTCGGCGGTCTACGCGTGCCTGCCGGGTCCCAGCTACGAGACCCCGGCGGAGATTCGCATGCTCCGTGCATTAGGGGCCGACGTGGTGGGGATGTCGACGGTACCCGAGGCAATCGCGGCACGGCACGCGGGGATCGAGGTTCTGGCGTTCGCGCTGGTTTCCAACGCCGCGGCGGGCGTGACGGGCGCGGCCATCACCCACGCCGAGGTTCTCGACGCCGGGCACAAGGCCGCCCCGATCCTGGCCAAGCTCATCGAACGCGCGGCCGCCCGGATCGCCAGTGGACCGGCATGATGACACGCGATTCGATCAGCCCAGCCGATGGTGATGATGTGCCGAGGCAAGCACGAGCTCGATCCGTGGCGACGGCCGGCGCGTGACCTGATCTCCCCCTCTGATCGCGACATCGCGCGCCGCGGGGCGACCTTGCGATGGGGCGGGACGCGGAATCTCGGTCACTTTCTGGGCCCTGTTCTCGATGAGCCGGACCGAGTCGAGAGCGAATGGAGAGGGTGGCGGCGGGGGCAACAGGATGGTCCCGCCGTACCCCGCGGCGGCAATGGTCGCCAACGTCCCGGGAGGAATGGCCAGGGGTCGTCGATCTGAATAAACAAGGCTGTCGCCGTAACCCCCGAGGTCGCTCGCCTCAAGACGACGCTGACGGCCTTGACAAGGCCAGTGCCGGTCAAGGTGGCGAACACAGCCGCGAAGGATCCCAAGGTCATCCCCGCGAGCGCGGCGAAACCTCGGGCCGAGACGGGCTCGATCGACCCTCGGACGACGAAGCAACCCTGAGCAGAGCGCGGGTATGGTCTCTCAGGCCTCGACCGCCGAACGGCACGAGTTTGTTTCCGCGATTTGGAGACGCGCGGATCGGTCCCCATCCCAAAAAAGACCGTCTATCAGAATTGATACCCGAGATCGTGACGAAGATTAGCAGCCTGCCGCGCCCAAGCGGGTGGTCCGAAGATCTGGTCCGGCCATGCAAAAAGCGGATTGGACACGACCGCTGTTTGCTCCAAGAGAACATCTCCTTGGCCGTCCGACACGGTCCTGAAAGTGATCCGAGAGTGGGCGGGGACGACGTAATTACCGCTCTCGACGACCAAGGTGAATGAAGTTGGTCCGACGTTCACCGCCCGGAGGACGCCGGTAACAAATGGAACGGGAGTGAGGTTGTAGTCGCTCCCGCCGACGATCGGGCCCAACGAAGACGCGGGATTATCCTTGGTGATTGGGAACGGGAAGTATCGGGCCGGATTCTTCTTGAGCTCAGCCATCACGGTCTCCGGCGTTTGATGATTGAGTCTGAGGCCAACAAACTCGTAGGTCGTGTATCCCGTCCGACTGGGAAAAAAGCGCTGAAGAGGCCCCGTCGGGGTGATTGTGGGCACCGTAGAGCGCTTTTGCGGCGAGTGATTGGAGGACTTCGGGCGCGGCCCGCTCCGGTGGGGGTGCGGCTTGTGCTTTCGGCTGGGCCCTCCAGGGCTGGTAGGTGCGGGTTGTCCGGGGCTAGGAGTCGGATTCGTCGGAGCACTAACTGTCACCTGCCCCTGAAGCGTGGCCGAGTCGCCCTGAAAATCCGCCAGTTTGATAGAGACAGTATTTGTCCCTGGGTGATCGAAAGTCGCCGGATCGTAAACTCCCCAGGTGTTCGGCCCAACCTGTACAATCTTGGCCGGGGTTGTCGTACCATCGGTTTGGTTCGTGATCTGTCCGGTGAGACCGGTCACGGTCGCGTTGGGATCGTTCAATTGGAAAGTCGCCACCTCGCCCTGGAGCGCCTGGCCATCCGACACGCTGAACGTGTCGTTGCCGACAGCACTGGCGCTCAACTCGTCTGGGCGAGGGTCGACGGTGGCGACTGATGTGGGGCCATGCCAAACGCCGCCGTCAGGGTCCGTGAGCGTGATCTGAATGTTGTACTCGCCGTTGCTCGGGTTCGGAAATGCGTGGACGCCGTCGATCTCGAAGAGCCAAGGTATCCCATCAAAGCCCCCAGTGATCGCGCCCCGCGAGGACGTCCCGTCCCCCCAGTTGATCGCGGCCGTGAATCCAGCCGGATTCGTGACGCTG
>JAKBAP010000079.1 GCA_021808995.1 Planctomycetota bacterium
GTGCGTGTTCGACTTGAGCGAGTATTGGGACGAGTCGGTCCTTCGTGTTTTCATGAGGCGAATCAGATGCTCCTCAAGCATGCTTCGGTGGCGAGCCTGGCTGTCTGCCTGATGACATTCTCGGAGTTGTCGAGTGCCCAGACGACTCCGACGCCGACGAAGAGCGAGTCGGCGGATGCGAAGCCCTCTCCGGGCGAGGCTGGCGTAACCACTCCCGCCGGCGACAAGAGCGCCTCCCTGGACAAGTCCAAGCCTGATACCAAGTCCAAGAGTGACAAAAAGCCCCCGTTTGAGGTCGCGACCTTTGGCGGCGGGTGTTTTTGGCACGTCGAGGAGGCTTTCGACCGGATGAAGGGGGTCAAGACCGCCATCTCGGGCTACGCCGGCGGTACGGTCCCCTTTCCGAGTTACGAGATGGTCCATAGCGGAGAGACCGGTCACATTGAGGTCGTCAAGGTCGTCTATGATCCCAAGATCGTGAGCTACGAGGACCTGCTCAAGGTCTTTTGGAGGATCCACGATCCCACCTCGATCGATCGACAGGGACCTGACGAGGGGACGCAGTATCGCTCGGCGATCTTCTACCACAACGAGGAGCAGCGCAAGGCGGCCTTGAAGTCGTATCAAGAACTCACCGAGGGCCGGGCCTACTCACGCCCGATCGTGACCCAACTTCTGCCCTTGCGCGCGTTTTACGAGGCCGAGGCGTATCATCAGGATTACTACGGTGGCAAACCGCGGAGTTATTCGCGGGCTCGCTCCCCGGCCAAGGCCAAGCTTCCGTCCTCGAGATCGGCGTCGAGCAAAACCCTCGCTCAGCGACGGAAGGCGGGGAAGGCCGCGACCTCGAAAACAACGTCCGCCCAGCCTGGTCAGCCCGCGACTACGAGCAGCCCCGCCGAGCCGGAAACCGGCCCCGCCGCGGGCAAAGCCGATCCCTGAGAGGCCCCGCCTGGCGATTCCGCGACGCACCCGATCGCGACTTTCGACATGATCGCAATCATGACGTCAACTCCGGACGTGATGTCCGAGGGATGATCGTGCGCGCTCATGTTTCGCGATGAAGGGCAATCGTTTGTCTGAGTGCGACCCCGCGGTGAGGCGTCCGATGTTCGAGCGGCAGCGAGAGCACGATGTTTTGACGGCCGTGCTCGCGCTCCGGCTGGGGGTGCTTTCGGTCGTCGAGGCGGAGGGATTGCTGCGAGCTCGAGCCTATGAGCCCGAGGGACCGCTGAGCGGAATCGCGATTGAGAGAGGGCTGATCGACCTTTCCCAGGCACGCGCGCTTGACGCGGCGGTTGCGGATCAATGGGAAACGTCGGAGGGGGATTTCCCCGCTCTTCTCGAGTCGCTGATCCCTCC
The DNA here is from genome assembly GCA_021808995.1 of Planctomycetota bacterium. Taxonomy (GTDB): domain Bacteria; phylum Planctomycetota; class Planctomycetia; order Isosphaerales; family Isosphaeraceae; genus JAKBAP01. The sequence goes on from JAKBAP010000079.1 coordinate 1,363, forward strand.
CGAGGGGCATGGCCTGATCGCGATGGCGCTAGACGGGACGATGTCGCGGGGGAGCTGGGGAGGGACGATCGGGGACAGTGACTCAGCTCGGCTGCCCTTCTTTCGAGGGCAAGCGAGCGCTCGATCGGAATCGCCCGGAGTCGACAGCGCGCTCGATTTCGAGCGAGTCGATGGTCCCTTGAGCTCGCCGCTCGATGGCGATCGGGATCAACCTGTTGGCGGATTCGAGATTCTGGAGCCACTGGCGAAAGGGGGGCTGGGAGAGATCCTGGTGGCTCGTGATCGGGGTTTGGATCGGGACGTCGCGATCAAGCGGGTGCAGCGCCCTCATGCGGCGGACCCTCGTACGCTTGCTCGGTTCCTGTTCGAGGCGAGGATCACGGGGGGGCTCGAGCATCCTGGTATCGTGCCGGTCTACGCGATGGGGTGGGACTCGGAAGGGCGTCCTTATTATGTGATGCGGCTGATCCATGGCGAGAGCTTCAAGGAGCGAATTCTTGGGTTTCACGCGAACCGGTTGAGATCACCATCGGAGGGGCGACTGGGATTTCGCCAGCTTTTGAGCCACTTCACGAGGATTTGCGAGGTGGTGGCCTACGCGCATAGCCGTGGAGTGTTGCACCGTGATCTGAAGCCTTCCAACGTGATGATTGGTCGCTATGGTGAAACCGTGGTCGTGGATTGGGGGCTGGCCAAGGTGATGGCCGAGGTTGAGCCGGGAGGGCCCGAGGACGCGGGCTCGGTCGACCAGCCGCTTGGGGTCTTTTCCGGTTCTCGGAGCGGGAGCCAGGCGACGCTTCACGGCTCGGCGATTGGGACTCCTCAGTACATGAGCCCGGAGCAATCGCGGGGCGAGCTTGACCGGGTCGGGCCGGCGAGCGACGTTTATAGTCTTGGGGCGACGCTTTATCATGTTTTGACTGGCCGGGCTCCCTTGGCGAGTGAGCCCGATCTGAACAAGGTGCTGGTCCGGGTGGGTCGGGGCGAGATTGAGCCGCCGAGCGTGATCGCGAAGGAGATTCCGCGGGTACTGGAATCGATTTGCCTGAAGGCGATGTCGAATCGTCCCGAGGATCGGCACGCGTCGGCCGCGGATCTGGCGGCGGACATTGAGCGTTACCTGGCGGATCTCTCGGTGGCCGGGGTCAAGGAGTCGGTTTCGGATCGTCTGGGACGCTGGGAGCGGCGGCACCGGGCGCTGATTCGCCTGGGCGGGGCCGCCCTGGTGGTGGTCGCGCTGACGGCGGTGTATTCCGCGCTCAAGGTCGACGCCGCCCGCAAGCGAGCGGAGACTCGCGGACTCGAGGCGATGAGTCTGTCCCGCGTCGCGTCGAGTCGCAAGCAAGAGGCCGACGCCAGATCGCGCGACCTCAGGCGGCTCACAACGCGACTGGAGCTCGACCGTGGATTGGAGTTTCTCGCGCGTGACGAGCGTCGACATGGCCTGTTGTGGCTGGGGCGGGCGCTCCAGGATTCGGACCCGGGCGATGTCACGATCGAGACCTGTGTCCGGGCCAATATCGCCGCCTGGCGGCCCACGATCCCGGTTTTGGGCGAATGTTTCGAGCACCCAGGGGGGGCTCGCGCTGTCGCCTACGACCCGATGGGGCGGATTTTCGCCACGGCCGGTGACGATCATGTCGCGCGGGTGTGGGACGTGGCATCGCTCGTCCAGCGTGGGGCACCGATTGAGCACGCGGGGGCTGTTCGGTTTCTGGCGTTCTCGAGCGATGGCAAGACGCTAGCGAGCGGCGGCGACGACCGGGCCGTGGGGCTCTGGGACGCGGCGAGCCAGCGGGTTCGAGCCACGATCACGATCGCGAACGGGCCGGTGGTCGCCCTGGGCTTTACCAAGGACGCTCGCTCGCTCGTGATCGCGAGCGCGGACGGCGCGTGCCAGGCATTCGACGTCGTGAGCGCCGAGGCGAAGGGGGTTCCGTTCAGGATGGGCGTTCGTCCGCTTTCGATCGCCATCGCCTCTGGCGGTGAGGTCGCCGTGGCTGGCCAGTCCGGGGCTCTTCACCTCTGGAATCCCGCCACGGGGAAGTCGATCCGACTGATCGGTCATGACGGCCGGGTGTCTTGTGTCGCGTTCAGCCCTGATGGCTCCCTGCTCGCCTCGGCCGGCGAGGATCGTTATCCCAGGCTTTGGCGGGTGGCGACCGGTGAGCTCATCGCCGCGAACTCGAGACAACAGCACGCCGCCGCGATCGAATCGCTCGCCTGGAGCCCGGACGGCTCCAGGATCGCGACTGGAGGCTATGATACCTCATGCCGGGTCTGGGGCATTCCCAGTCTGGAGATTCTCGACGGTCGAATGCGGCATGGAGGTCAGGTGTGGGGCCTCGCGTTCGACCCCACGGGAACCACGCTCGCGGTCGCGGTCGAGGACAACACGGTCCAGCTCTGGGACATGAGGACCTATGCCCGTCTCGGCGACCCCCTGCCCCACCGCGGGCCGGTTCGTCAGGTGGTCTTCAGCCCCGATGGGCGCTCGATCCTGACCGCGTCCGAAGACGGGGTCGCGCGGATGTGGTCGTTGGGGCGCGATTCCAGCCTGGGCCAGCCCATGGTCCACTCCGGTGAAGTCCGTGGGCTATCCGCGCGTCCAGACGGCAAGGTGATCGCGAGCTCGAGCATCGACGGGGTGCTCTGGCTCTGGGACGCCGCCACCGCCCAGCTCATCACGAAGGCCAAGGCCCATGAATCGGGCGAACCCGTCGAGATCGCGTTTAACCAGACCGGCCGCCTGCTTGTCTCCGCGGACCGTGAGGGACTGATCGAGGTCCGCGACGGCTCGACCCTTGAGCTGGTCGGCGAGCCGATCCAGGTGGGTGCTCGAATCCGCAAATTCGCGATCGCCCCGGACGACACCCTGGCGGTCGGCGACCATCGGGGGGGGCTGGGATTCTGGGACCTTCGCTCTGGAAAGCCGCGAGCGCCACGCAAATCGCTCCCGAGCACGATCACCGCGCTCGCGTTTTCACCGGATGGATCCCGGCTAGTGGTCTGCGATTCCGAGGGAGAGGCGCGAATCTGGGACGCTCGTCGATACGAGTCGATCGGGCGCTCCATGAGGCATAAGGGGGCGATTCAAGCCGCCACCTTCTCTCCCGACGGAGCCCGGTTGGCCACCGGAAGCCACGACAAGACCGCGCGGATCTGGGACGCCCAGACCCAATCGCCGCTTTCCGATCCCCTCCCCCACCGCGGCTTCGCGTGGGGGGTCCAGTTTCGAGCCGACGGCGAGCGACTCCTGACCGCCTCGTTCGACGGATTCGCCCGCGTCTGGGACGGCCGCGACGGCCGACCGGCCGGCGAGTGGATGCGCCAGGGGGACATGGTCTATGGCGCGATCTATGACGAATCGAGTGCTCACGTGATTACGTTTGGCCGTGCTCATTACGCCCGCGTCTGGGACGTGGCCGCCGGGCGCCCCGTGGGGGGTCGACTTAGCCATGGCGGCGAGATCGCGCACGCCCTTTTTCTGGCTGGCCGGCCCGTGGTCGCGACCGCCTCGCACGATGGAGCGATCCGGCTCTGGTCGGTCCCCGCGCCCGACCTTGAGCCGACCCAGTGGCTTGTCAAGCGGATTGAGATCGAGACTGGCGAGCGGCTCGATGACCAAGGGCAGAATCGCGTGCTCGACGTGGCGAGCTGGCGAGCCCGCCGCCAGGGCCTGGCCGCGGATTCTGGCGGATCAGCGCCCGATTTTCGGTGACGGTTGGCCTAGGCCGCGTGCGTCGCCGGGAGGGCTCGGCGGTCGGTTCCGGGCTGAACGCTTTCCCAGAGGTCGGCGAGGCTTTGCTCGAACGAGATCCTGGGGTGCCATCGGGTATGCTCGGTTAGTCGCCGGATGTCCGCGAGTGAGTCGGCGGGTGATGAACGCCCGCGCTCGAGCTCCTCGTGGACTCTCACGGATCGACCGGCGAGCCGGATCAGGTGCTGGAGCCCTTGGCCGACGGTTCTCGACAGGCCTGTTCCGACGTGGTAGACCAGGCCTGGGCTTCCGTGGCGGGCGATCGCGACCATGGCCGCGGCGGCGTCGCGGACATCGATGAAGTCACGCCTGGCCGCGAGATCTCCGGTGATCAGGTCGATCGGATCGCGTGAGGGCTGGGCGAGCAGGCGAGCAAACCTGCCGAGCGCCTGGCTTGGGGGCGCATGGGGTCCGATGGGGTTAAACACGCGCGCCACCGAGACCTCGAGCGACGATTGTTCGGCCAGGCCCGCGAGGGTCGCGAGGTATTTCCCTCGACCGTAGGCCTCGACGGGCATGCATGGGTACGATTCGTCGACCGGGAGCTTTTCGACCGAGACGGGCCCAAGCTCGGCGGCCGATCCGAGCATGACGACTCGAACGGGCTTATCGAGGGATTTGAGGGCGGCGAGCAGGTGGATCGTGCCCCAAAAATTGGCGCGATAGAGCTCTTCGTTGGGCGCGGGCGGAGTCCGCCCGGCGGTGTGCAAGACGACATCGGGCTGAACCTGTCGGATGGCGGATCGCAGACCGAGGACGTCGTCGAGATCGGCCCGGACGAAGGCCGACCCGGCGAGGGCTTCCGTTTGCTTACGGCCAAGCGCGACCGCTCGATCACATCCCACCGCCCTGGGTGATGCGAGTACATTGTCCAGGACGTGCCGACCCACGAAACCGGTCGCGCCGGTGAAAAGCCAAGTCGCCATGCGAAATCTCCCGATCCCTGACTCGATCAAACGACCCCGAAACCGGCCTGGCCACGCCCCAGGCGGTTGAATGATCCCATCTCGAGCAGCCGCGCCGCCGCCAAGAACACCCGATCCGGGGTGAGGTCGCGCAGGCAACGGTGATGCCCTTCCAAGCAGGTCGGTCGCTGGCACGGGCCACATGGCACCGAATGAAGCATATGCCACGCCCGTGGGTGCTGCGTCCGCGTCCAGGCGATGTGGGTCGGACCGAACAGCGTCAAGACCGGTGTGTCAAAGGCCGCCGCGAAATGCCGCGGCCCGGAATCGGTCGTCACCAGGAGCGCGGATCGGCGGACGCAGGCCTTGGTCAGGCCCAGGCTCACGGGCTGATCAGCCAGGCAGACGACCCTCGATCGACCAGCCCGCGCGACAATCCCTCGCGCGGCCGACCGCTCCGCCGGTCCGCATAGGACCAGCACCGACGCCCCTCGCTCATCCACCAGCCGCCGGGCTAGCTCCGCGAAATGCTCTTCCGGCCAGCTCTTGGCCGGGCCATAGGCCCCGCCGGTGTTCAGGCAGACCACCGGCTGGTCGAGGGAAAGGCCGAGCTCGCGATAGGCGCGGTCGGCGGCGAATTCATCGTCGGGCGTGGTCGCCAGTTCCAGCTTGGCCGAATCGACGGGGCAGCCCAGTCGCCTGGCGAGCTCAAGATATGTTCCCACGATCGGCGTTGGTAGCCGCCGGCCCGCCTGGTCGCGCGGCTCCTGGAGCCGGTCGGTGAGCAGGAGACCCCGGCCATAGCGCTCGTAACCGACTCGTCTGGGAATCCCCGCCAGAAAGGCCAACCAGGCCACGCGAAACGAGTTGGGCATGAACACGGCGAGCTGACAGCGCTCGGATCGAAGCCGCCATGCGATGGCGGGCGTTCGCTCGGCACGGGATTTTGAGCGGGGATTGTAGGCGATCACCTGATCAAACCAGGGCGTGCCCTCAAGGACCGGGAGGAGGGAAGGCCGGATGACCGCGATCAACCGCGCGGTCGGAAAGCCGTTTTTGAGGGCGCGAAAGGTCGGCGTGGCCATGACCGCGTCGCCGACCAGATTCGGGCAAAGCACGGCGATATTCATCTGGAGGCGCTCGCTGGGGCGAGGGCCGGCGGATGTGACGGGCCGGCCTGGGCTAGCTGATGGGCGACCGCGGCATGGAGCAACGGGATCAGGATCTCATGATGACCGGTCAGTGCGATCCCAGCCCCGCCAGGTCGCTCGAGCACGTTGAGCATCCCCCGGTATTTCTGGTCGAAATCCAGGTTCGCCGCCGTGAGCCCCTCGAGCGATCGGCCCAGGTTTCGCGCGATCGAGACGGCCTTGAGAAAGACCTCGGGCATGATGACGGCGCTGCCGATATTCAGCCAGACCCCCCCCGCGAGCCCGGCGACCCGCTGGGTGAGCAGGCGAAAATCGTCAAGGGTGGCCCTACCCAGGGCCGCGCCGTCGAGGTCGGGGGTCATGTGGACGATGTCGGCCCCGACCGCGACATGAATGGTCAGGGGCATGCGATTGCGACTCGCCGCGGCCAAGACCGAGACGCCGACGCCCGGCCCGCCATGCTCAAGCACCAGATCCCCGAGCGCCCGGCCGAGCCCCTCGCCCGTTTCGCCTGCCCGCTCGCAGGCGCTCACGAACAGGGCGGATGTCTCACGCGCGAATCCAAACCGCCCGGCAAGCAGCCGAGAGCCCACGTCCTCGCTGGTTTTGCCCGCGATCGCGAGCTCCAGGTCGTGAATCGCCGCCGCCCCGTTGAGTGCCAGGCTGGTGATCACGCCGCGATCGATCCAATCGACCAGATAGGGCCCGCATCCCGTCTTGATCACATGCCCGCCGATCGCGCCGGCGACGGGCCGGCCAGACACGTGGGCGTGGGCGATCGCGGTCGCCAGGCGGTTGAGCGCGGCCGCGCCCAATTGGGGCGGCAGGCTCTCGAGCCACTCTCCCAGGGTCGCGCCGGGCACAAGGGGCCGGCCCATGTCGCGCAGGCTTACCTTGCATGGCCGATCCATGAGCGGCTCATAGACGAGCCGCTCGAAATCCAGGGGTTCCGGGGCGTCCGCCGCCCCGTTCCGAGCGTGATTCACACGAAGTCCTTTTCACATCGGGGACGGAGGCCAATCCTTGACCACCGCGGCGAGGGCACTCTCGAGGGCATCGGCCCCGGTCAGAATCCCGAGCCCAATCCGAAGCGCGAGCAATCGCGCGGCACCCAATCGATCGAGTCGGATCTTGACCAGATCCTTCTGGGTGGTCAAGACGAGATCGGCGCGGGTCTCGATGGCCCAGCGGTCGAGGTCGTGGATGTCCCGCGCGGAATAGGGGTGATGGTCGGGAAAGACGCGAAAATCGACGATTTGAGCCCCCAGGTTAGCGATTGTCCGGCGAAATCCCTCGGGATTGCCGATTCCACAAAACGCGGCGATCGCGCGATCGCGTGGGAATTCGAGAGGCAGCCGATCGCCGACTCCATCGATCAGATCGAGCGGGGCATGGCGGGCCTCGGCCCAGGCTAATGGACCGGCGCGGCGCTCGGCGGCTCGCCTGATCGCGATTCGTGCGTCGTGGTCGATGAGATCGGCCCGCGACAGGACGACCACGCTGGCCCGATTCAGAGAGCCGACCGGCTCGCGCAAGAGACCTCTGGGAAAGAGCTTCCCGATGCCAAAGGGCTCGAGGGCGTCGAGCAAGACGACGTCGAGATCGCGAGCGAGGCGACGATGTTGGAAGCCATCGTCGAGGACGAGAATCTGGGATTCCAGTTGTTCCAGGGCGGTCGTGGCGAGGGCGACCCGGTCAGCGCCCTGGAGATGGGGGACGTCTGGGAGGTTATCCTCGAGGACGCGGCCTTCGTCGTTGAGGCCGGCGGTGTGGCCATAGCCCCGGCTCAGGATCGCGACCCTGAGCCCTTTCTGTCGGAGATGGCGGGCGATCCACTCGACCATGGGGGTCTTGCCCGTGCCCCCAAGGGTCAAGTTGCCCACCGAGACGACCGGGATCGGCACTCGGGTCGAGGGGGCCAATGCAGTGTCGTAGGCGCGGTTACGAAGAGCGGCGACGACTCCGTAACCGAGAGCCGCCAGCGCCAGCGCGGCACGCCCCAGGGCGGGCCCAGGCCCCCGCGATTGGCCGCGAATCAGCCTGAGATAGCCCGCCCGGTCAAGTCGCGCTCGCGGAGTCAATCGCCGGCTTCCATCGCGCGGATGATCGCCTTGGCCATCTCGAGAGTCCCGACGGCGGTCGGGTCGTCCCGGTGGGGCTTCATGTCGTAGGTGACGTCCTTGCCTTCCTTGATCACCCTGGCGACGGCCTTTTCCAGCCGCGCGGCCGCGGCCGTCTCGCCCAGATGCTCAAGCATCAGAACCCCCGACAAAATCAGCGCGGTCGGGTTCATCTTGTAGAGCCCCTTGTACTTCGGGGCCGATCCGTGCGTTGCCTCGAAGACCGCCCCAGCCTCGCCGACATTGGCACCAGGCGCGACCCCCAAACCCCCCACCAGACCCGCGCACAGGTCCGAGATAATGTCGCCATAAAGGTTGGGAAGCACCAGGACGTCGTAAAGCTCGGGCTTTTGCACGAGCTGCATGCACATGTTGTCGACGATCCGGTCTTCAAATTCGATGTCGGGGTAGCCCTTGGCCACCTCGCGCCCGACCTCGAGAAAAAGGCCGTCGGTGAATTTCAGGATGTTGGCCTTGTGGACCGACGTGACCTTTTTCCGGCCGTGCTTGCGGGCGTAATCGAGGGCGTATTTGACGATTCGCGTCGTCCCGGTGATCGAGATCGCCTTGATGGTGAGGCCGGAGTCGGGGCGGATCGACTTGCCGTTGAGGCGCTTGATGGTCGTGATCATCTCGGCCGTTTCGGGCTTGCCTTGCTCGAATTCGCAGCCGAAATAGAGGCTCTCGGTGTTTTCGCGGACGATCACCAGGTCGACGGGGGTCTTGGCGAAATAGGTGCGGACGCCGTCGTAAATCTTGCAGGGTCGAACGCAGGCATAGAGGTCGAGGGCCTGGCGAAGATGGACATTCACGCTGCGAAACCCGGTGCCGACGGGGGTGGTGACGGGCGCTTTCAGAGCGACCTTGGTGCGCCGGCACGATTCAATGACGCTGTCGGGAATCGGGGTGCCCAGGCGGGCCATTACGTCGACGCCGGCCTCTTGTTCGTCCCAGTTGATCTGGACGCCGGCCCCCTCGACGCACATCTTGGCGGCCTCGGCCAGTTCCGGTCCCACGCCATCGCCCAGGATCAAGGTCACGTCATGTTTCATCGAACCGCGTTCTCCAGGCTCGCGCGACGAAACGGCTCCAGGGTGTTTTCCCTGTTGTGTCGTGTCGTCTGGTGGCGATGGCCGCGCGAGGGGACCATTCAAGCCTCGTTGTCACACGTGCAAACCGATTGGTCACGGTAACTTGGCACGGTGGAAGCCGTCAAGCACACGAGCCGGGGTTGCCACGGCCAATTCCCGGTTCGGCCTGGGTCCCGATCTGGATGGGCAAGCCTCGACCGGAGCCGAGGGGAATCAATCCATCAGATCCAGGCGTCGGGTTCCCTTTGAAGGACCAGGCTCGGGCGAAGCAACCGGGACTCATGCGCTGGGCGAATCCTGACGAGCGAGCCCGCCCAGGAATCGGGCGGCGATCCAATCGGCGAGGCCGTCGGGCCAGGGTCGCGGATAGGAACGAATGATCTCGCGGGTCATGCCAAAGAGGGCGAGCGAGGCCAGCGCGGGGTCGTCGATCGCGTAGCGCCCCGTTTCCTGAAGCTCCCGCGCGATGCCGTTCATGAGGGCATGGAGCTTGGCCTTGCTCTCGCCAAGGGGTGAGCAGCCGAAATCAGAGCCCAGCACCTCGGCCCGCTGGATGAGCTCCAGCCAGTGAAAGTGGCAGTCAAAAAACCGCAACGACTCGCTCACGAAGGCGAGGACCTTGGCCTCGGGGGTCTGGACGTCCGCGAAGCCGGCCTCGATCCGAGCCAGGAGCCGGTCGAGACCGTCCCGGATCAGGGCCAGGTAAAGATCGTCCTTGTCCTTGAAATAGGTGTAGAGGGTCCCTTTCGAGACATCCGCCTGGGCGGCGACATCGTCCATGCGAACTTCGTGATAGAGCCGCTCGGAAAAGAGTTGGGCCGCCGCGTCGATGATCCGCCGCAACCGAACAGGCTTGGCCTTTCCCACCCGCCACCTCGCCTCGCATTCCCCATTCCGCGCTCAGCCAGCGGGACCGGACAGTCCCCGGGTCACATTCGCGGCGAGTGTAGCAAAAAACCCCGGGTTGCTCTTGCTCACTCCCCGGAAAAGCCTAGAATCAGAACTGGACTGACTGGTCAGTTCGATTTCGGGCTCGGAAGTGTGAGATCGATGCGGGGTGATCCGAGGGAGGGCGTGATGCGGGATCAGTCGGAAGGTGAGAAGCCGGTTGAGGTATCGAGGGTGCCCGCGGATTCGGCTGGACCGGTGCCCTCGGTGGCGCGGGCCCCGGCGAAAGGTCGTGGGCGGATTGTGGTGGGTGTTGTCGGGGTCGTGGTGGTGGGGCTGTTGTTTTGGAAAGGTCGTCCCTTGGTCGAGGACTATCTGAGCCATGTCGAGACGGACGACGCGTACGTGACCGCCGAGACCACGGTCTTGCCTGCTCGGATCGCCGACGTGGTGGAGGCCGTTTACGCGGAAAACACCGACTTTGTTGAGCGTGGAACGGTGGTGGTCCGTCTGGATCGGGTTCCCTTCGAGCTGGCTGTCGAGCAAAAGAGGTCCGCGCTCGCGCAGGCGAAATTGAAGATTGACGAGCAAGTGGCCTCGCTTGAGGAGGCGCGAGCCGAGCTGGACCGCGAGCGGGATAAGGTGCGTGGGCAGCTTGCGGGTCTGCGGGCGAGCTGGCATGCGGTTGAGGCTTCGCAAGATCAAGTGCGGTTTCGGGTTGCGAGCTTGAAGTCAGCGCTTGCGTCTCAGCATGCGGCGGAGGCGCAGGCGGAGCTCGCGCGGCAAGAGCACGACCGGGTGAAGCGTCTGGTGGAGCAGCATTCGGCCGCGCGGGAAGAGCTCGACCAGCGGCGATCGGCGTGGCTGAGCGCCCATGAGCAGGTCAAGGCCGCGGAGCAGGTTGTTCAGGAAGCGCGGGCGCTCTTGGCGCTTAAGCCTGATCTCGAGCACCCGGAGCGGATTCCGGCTGATCTTGAGCGGACCGACGCGGCCGTCCGCCGGTCGGTGGCCATGGGGCAGCAGCTCCTGGCCGAGCTCAACGTGGTGGTGCAACCGACGGAGGCGGACCCCTCGTGGCTGGAGCGTAATCTCCGGTCGTTGAGCATCTCATCGAGTTCGGCCTATGACCAGATGCCGGCCGTGCGGTCGGCCCAGTCCAAGATCGACCAGATTCTGGCCGCGCTCGGTGGGCCGACATTCGACCCGGCCAGGCGTTACGAGCATCCGAACGTGGTTCTGGCGCGAAAGGAACTCGAGGAGGCCGAGCTTCGCCTGAGCTATACCGAGATCCGGGCGCCGGTCTCCGGGTTCGTGGATCGCAAGGCGGTGAATCCGGGCGACCATGTTCAGGAGGGTCAGGGTCTGCTGCGGATCCAGCCGCTCGATGGCGTGTACATCATGGCCAATTTTCGCGAGATTCAGCTCAAGGATATCCGGATCGGCCAGCCTGTTGAGATTCAGGTCGACGCCTATGGGGATCGGATCTTTCGAGGTCGCGTGAGTGGGTTCGCGCCGGCCACGGGGGCATCGTCGTCGTTGTTGCCGGCTGAAAACGCGACCGGCAATTTCGTGAAGGTGGTTCAGCGGTTACCGGTTCGGATCGATCTGATCGAGCCCAATCCGCGTGAAACGCCCCTTTATGTTGGGCTCTCGGTCATCCCCAAGGTCGCGTTCAAGGAAGAGGCCGGCGGCCCCGACGCGGGCCAGCGGCTGCGGAGCACGACGGCCCGCTCGTCCCTGGCCAAGGCCGCGACCACGCGGGTGGGGGCGGTGAAATGAATCAGGAGCTGGACGCCACGGCGGGTCGTCCCGCGATCAACCCATGGATCATCGCCGTCACGGTGACCATGGCGACGTTCATGGAGGTCCTGGATACGTCGATCGCCAATGTCGCGCTGCCGCACATGGCCGGAAGCCTCTCGGCCTCGGTCGATGAGAGCACGTGGGTCTTGACCAGCTATCTGGTCGCCAATGCCATCGTCCTCCCGCTCTCGGGCTGGTTGTCGAGCGTGATCGGTCGGAAGCGGTTTTACATGAGCTGCGTGGCGCTCTTCACGGTGAGCTCAGCGCTCTGTGGGCTGGCGACCTCCCTTGAGCAATTAGTCTTTTTCCGGGTGCTCCAGGGGTTGAGCGGTGGTGGGCTACAACCTTCGGAGCAGGCGATCCTGGTCGATACCTTCCCCCCCGCCAAGCGCGGGATGGCAATGGCCGTCTACGGATTCGCCGTGCTCGTCGCACCCGTGCTCGGCCCGACCCTCGGCGGATGGATCACCGATAATTACACGTGGCGCTGGATCTTTTACATCAATGTCCCCGTCGGCTGCCTGTCGCTCTTGCTGAGCGGCATGGTGCTCGAGGACCCTCCCTATCTGAAACAGCAACGGGAAGCGCGGCGCGGCAAGCCGTTCCGGGTCGATTTCGTCGGGCTGGGCCTGATCGCGGTCGGCCTGGCGGCCCTGGAAATCGTCCTGGACAAGGGCCAGACCGAGGATTGGTTCAATTCGATCTTCATCACTCGGCTCTCGATCATCGCCGCGGTGGGGATCATGGCCGCGATCGCGTGGGAGCTCTGGCATCCCGAGCCGATCATCAATCTGAGGCTGTTTCGGGATCGGAATTTCACCTTCGCGGCTGTTGGGGTCTTTAGCGCGTTTGGGGTGCTTTACGGGAGTACGGTGTTGCTGCCGCAGATGCTTCAGACGCTGATGGGTTACACGGCGTTCCAGGCGGGGCTCGTGATGTCGCCGGCGGGGCTCGTGACGATGCTCGAGATGCCGGTCATCGGCATTTTGCTCAGTCGAGGGGCGGACGCGCGGTGGCTGATCGCGACCGGACTGTTGATCGTGAGCGTGGCCGCGTTTTGGATGTCGGGGCTGAATCTCGAGGTTGGCCCGAATCAGGTGATCTGGCCGCGGATCGTCCAGACGATGGGGGCCGGGCTCTTGTGGGTTCCGATTAATACGGCGGCCTATGCGTACATATCAAGAAATCAGGTTGGGAATGCGTCGGGGCTTTTCAACCTGATTCGCAACGAGGGCTCGAGCATGGGTGTCGCGCTTTCGACGACCCTGTTGCAACGGCGAACCCAGTTTCACCAGGCGCGGTTGATCGAGCACGTCAGCGCGCTTGATCCCGAGACGACGAATGTCCTGGGTCGATTGACCCAGGCGGCCCAGGCGGGTGGGGCGGACCCGGTGCTGGCACATCAACAGGGGCTTGGCATGATGTATCAAACGGTGCAGCGTCAGGCCACGGGGATGTCGTATCTCGACCTGTTTTGGCTGTTTGGGGCACTTTCGCTGGCGGTGATTCCGCTGGTGTTTCTGATGAGGCCGGCGGTCGCCAAGGGGGGCGACATGGCGGCCCACTAGGGTTTCGGCCCTGGTCGCGGCCTTTGCCTTGACCTTATTGATGATCCCACGTTTCCTGGTAGGCGATCCATGGGGTGCCATGACGGCCCCGCGAAATCCAAGGAAGGAGTCCTGTCGGATGGAGCAAGCACGAAGGGGTGGCCTGGGGCTGATCATGGCCCTCGGCCTCGGATTGGCGGCCGCGTCGGCCGAGGGGGAGGATCTGGGCGAAGCCTGGCGCATCGCCCTGGCCGTCGATCAGCAGCTCCAGGCGAGCCGCAACCAATCGCTCGCCGCCGGCTGGGATCTGGCCGCCGCTCGATCCCGTCAATATCCCCAATTGAAAACCTTTAACACACCCGCGTTCCTGACCAACCCGCTGTTTCCCTCGACCGCGGGGGCCGGCGGCTCCGGGTCGAGTGGGTCGGGCTCGTCCTCAAGTGGCGCGGGCAGCCAGAAGATGTTTTTCTTCTCGGCGGTGACGGCGACCCAGCCACTGTATACCGGAGGCCAGGTCTCGAACACCATCCGCGCGGGCCAGGCCCAGGTCAACGCCGCCCGCGCGGACGAGGCCAGGACCGCGCTCGATCTGATGCTCGACGTCTCGTTCGCGTATCTCGGGGTCTTGAGAACCAACCGAGCGCTTCAGGTGGTTCAAAGCAATGTCGACAACCTTTCGTCCCAGGCGCGTGACGTCGGGAATCTGGTCCGCGAGGGACGGTCCATCAAGAACGACCTGCTCGCGACCCAGGTCGCGCTCGCGAACGCGCGGCAAAACGAGGTCCGCGCCCGCAACGATCTCGACAATGCCCGGGCCGCCTATAACCGTTATCTTGGACGCCCGCTCGACCTGGTCGTGCCCTTGGATGAGCTCGCCCCGCCCCCGCCCACTGGCTCGGGAGCCGAGAAAATGCTCGCCAAGACGGCCGGACCACCCACCGATCCCGTCATGGGTGACAAGGGCCAATTGAACTCCCTGATCGACCACGCGCTGCGAGCGCGCCCGGAGCTCGCCGGGCTCAGCGAGCAAGCTCGGGCCCTGGCCTTTCAGGCCGTCGCCGAGCGGGGCGCGACCAAGCCCCAGGCGTCGTTCGTCGTCGCCAACATCTATCAGAACAGCCAGGTGATCGCGACGCCCGATTTTGGGGCGGCCGCGTTTATCCTGAGCTGGACGATGTTTGACGGCGGGGCCGCTCGCAGGCGCTCGATGGCGATCAAGGAGCGCGAGAATGCCACGCTCCATCAGCGCTCGGATCTGGCATCGCGGATCGCGCTTCAGGTGCGGCAGGCCTGGCTGGCCGTCCAG
>JAKBAP010000538.1 GCA_021808995.1 Planctomycetota bacterium
CGGGTCGCTGCGCGATGCTCAATCGTTGCTCGAGAGCCTCCTGGCCTCGGGCGCGTCCCCACTCACGGTGGAGCTGGTTCAGTCGCTCCTGGGGGCGGCCAGCGAGGAGTCGCTCCTCGAAATCCTGGAGGCGATCGTCGATCACGATCCGGCCGCGGCCGTCCGACTCTTCGCCCAGACCCAGGGAGCCGGGGTCCAGCCGGGAGACCTGCTCAACAGCCTGATCGACGTCACGAGAGACGCCATGGTCGTCGCCCTGGGGGCCGAATCGGCCCTGCTCTCGGTCGCGAACCGACTGCTGCCGCGGCTGAAATCGATCGTCCAGAGATCCAGCGTCGATACCATCATCGCCACCCTTCAGATTCTCGCCGAGTACCGCGCCCGAATGCGCGGGGGGGCGCACGCCGCGCTCCTGGCCGAGATCGCGCTCGTCAAATCGGCTCGGCTCGAGCGCCTATCCGCCCTGGGCCCCTTGGTCGAGCGACTCTCGGCCCTCCCCCTGGACGCCATGCCGGCCGCGCGGACCGAGACGATCAGCAAGCGCAAGATCGTCGCCAGCCACACCCCCCCGGAACGGATCGAGACCCGCCCCGCATCGCTCTCGACACCCATTCCCGAGCCCACGGCCCCGCGGCCCACGACCACACCGCCCCAACGCCGCGGACCCGCGGCGAGCCCGGAGGCCGCGCACGAGGAAATCACCCCCCCCGTCAAGGGCTCGGCCCCCAAGCCGGAGGACCTTCCCCACGAAACCACGCCCGAATCCGAGATCGAATTGCTCAAGAAACGTTGGCCTGAGATCACGAAAAAAGTCGGCCCACGCGGCTGGGGGCTCAACCAGGTCGAGCCGACCCTCATCGAAGGTGACGTGCTGTTCATCGCGCCCAAGGCGGGATACAATTCGGATCGGAGTTGGTGGACCGGCGACGTGCCGGCGAAGACCGAGGCGATCGTCTCGAAATGGGTCAATCGCCCCGTGAAAATCGAGTATGGCCAGGCGAACGGCGCCACCCACGCGGGGGGGCCGGCGGAACGGGCCGCCGCCGTCGCCGCCGATCCCTTCATCCAAAAGCTCGTCGAGCTCTTCGAGGCCCGAGCGCTCAATCTCGAATTCGACGACCCCGACACTGGCCATTAACGCCGATCCGGTCCCCTTCCCTTGAACGGGTGAAACCATCGTGTTCAATCAACTCGGAGCGTTCGCGGATCTGATCAAGAACGCCGGCAAGATTCGCGAGGCAGCCGAAAAAGCCTTCGAATCGCTCGGCCAGCTCGAGGTCGAGGGCGAATCCGGCGGTGGGGCCGTCAAGGCCAAGGCCAACGGCCGGCTCGAAATCCTCTCGGTCAGTATCGACGATCGCCTGATCACCGATTCGGATCGTGAGCTGCTGGAAGACCTGATCGTCGCCGCCGTCAACGCCGCGCTGGTCCGCGCCCGCGAGGAGACAGCCCAGTCGCTTTCATCACTCGCCGGTCCATTGCCGCCAGGACTCTTTCCAGGCCTGGGACCACGCACCGACCCAGACGGCCGAGGGCCCGCCTGATGGCCGTCCCTGGTTATGGCTCGACCGTCGACCGGCTCGTGACCGCGCTTGGGCGTCTTCCAGGCATCGGCGCGAAATCCGCCGAGCGGCTGGCTCACCACCTGCTCAAGTGCCCCGACTCCGAGGCCGTCGAACTCGCCGAGTCCATCCTGGCCGCCAAACAACGAATCCGCCTCTGCGCGGTCTGCTATCATCTCACCGACGCCGAGCAACCTCTCTGCGACATCTGCCGCGATCCCCGCCGAGACCCTTCGATCCTCTGCGTTGTCGAGCAGTCGCGGGATCTGATCACCCTCGAGAAATCCCGCGCCTGGGTCGGCCTCTATCACGTCTTGCTCGGCCGGCTCGCCCCACTCTCGGGAATCGGGCCCGACTCCCTCACCATCGACGCCCTGGCCAGCCGCGTCGCCGCCGGTCAGATCCGCGAAATCGTCATGGCCACCAACCCCAATCTCGAGGGGGACGGCACCGCGCTCCTCATCGCCGAGCGACTCGGCCCATTAAACGTGCGAATCACCCGGCTCGCGCGCGGACTCGCCTCCGGGTCCACACTCGAATTCGCCAATCGCGACATGCTCGCGGACGCCTTCACAGGCCGCCAACCCCTCTGATTTCCCACGCCAAATCGAGCCGATAGACCCCGTTCCTCTTGCTCTTTTGACCCCGATGGCATAGTATTTGCAGCATGGGATCAGGCCAGAGAAGGCCCAGCGCGCCGCGCGAGTGGCCGCCGGAGCCCGGTCCCTGAACGTAACTCTTGGATTTTCTTGATCATGCGGCTTGATACCTCACAGCAGATGCGGACCGAGATGCGCCTTCGGATGGCGCCTCGCATGATCCAGTCGATGGAGATCCTCCAGCTTCCCATCATGGCCTTGCAGGAGCGGATCGAGCAGGAACTCAGTGAAAATCCGGTCCTGGTCGAGACCTCCGATTCACCTCCGGGTGAAAACGACGGGGACGAGACTCCGACCTCCGTCGCCGAGCCCCAGGACGATGCGGAGCCCAACGAATTCGACAGCTTGATTGGCCTTGATGAAACCTGGAGCGAGCTCTACGACGAAGGGCCCAGGCGTAGCCGGGCGGCCCTTGGAGAAGAATCCGATCGCAAGCTCGAGGCCATGCAAAACATGGCCTCGCGCCCCCGCTCGTTTCACGACGATCTGGTCGATCAGCTCGGGTTTCTCGACAGCGAGCCGATCGTCCGTGAGATCGCCGAGTACATCATTCACAATCTCGACGAGCGGGGCTTCCTGAAGCTCGACCTCCACGAGGTCGTTCGTGAGTTCAATGGCCGCGCCCATTACGAGCAAGTCGAGGAGGCCCTGTCACTGGTGCAACGCCTCGACCCACCCGGCGTGGGGGCCCGCGACCTCCGCGAATGCCTGTTGCTCCAGCTCACCCCTGAGATCCCCTGTCACGAACTGCTCCACACGCTGATTTCCAAGCATCTCGACGACCTCGAGCACAACCGCCTCCCCGCCATCGAGAAAAAGACCGGCGTGTCGATCGAGAAAATCAAGGACGCCCTCACCCACCTGGGCCGGCTCAATCTCCGCCCCGCCGCCGCCTTTGATTCCGAGGAAGCCCAGTACGTCGTCCCCGACCTCATCGTCGAAGCCGACGACAACGGCGGCTACGACGTCCGACTCTCCGACCAGAAC
>JAKBAP010000080.1 GCA_021808995.1 Planctomycetota bacterium
CCGAATCGGGCGGTTGGATCAGTCCTCGGGCCAGGCGATGGGGCCGCTGGTCAGGGTTGCGCCGACGCGATGGCGAGGCTGGCCGCGGCCGGACCGAATCGCCGACACGAAATCCGCCATCGAGCCGATCTCGGTATCAAACTCGGTGTAATAACATCCCACGTCGACGAGCGCGTGGCCGTCGCTCGAGCCGGTCGCCCCCATGGCGTGCTTTCTCAGCAGATCGCGAGTCCTGGATCGGGTCTCGCGGGTGATGTTGTTGCTCACGAGCTCGAGCGCGTCGAAGGCGGGGCCGTGCTCGGCGATGATCTCGGCGAATGGCTGGTCCCAGCGAAAGGGGTGGGCCGCCACGATCGCCGCCTGATGCCTGGCCACGACCGCGAGCAGGTCCTTGACCTCGATCCCCGGCCCGATCTCGTCGAGATCCGGCAGCCCGTAGACCAGGAAATGCCCCTCGCGCGCCGAGACCTCGACACCTGAGAAAAACCGCAACGGGGCGGCGAGGCGGCCGATTTCCGCGAGTTCGTCGGGGGTCCACTGGGCGTCGTGCTCGGTGATGACGACGCCGTCCAGGCCGACGGCCCTGGCTCGATCGATCAGGGCGCGGGGGTCGATGACGCTGTCGGGGGAATAACGCGTGGTGTGGAGGTGATGATCGATCTTCATGGGGATGATAATCCTGGATCGGAATCGATCGCGGGGGCGATTGGAGAATCGCCCGCGCGGTCGTTTTCGATGTGGAAATGGACGCCTTCCTCGTTGATGACAAGATAGCTCGATCGATGCTGCCAGCCCCCCAGGACGACGAGCCTGGGGTTTGCGTGGTGGTCGTCGACGGGACGATGAACATGACCGATAATGACCAGGTCGGTGGTGCCGGCGAGCGAGCCCGCGTATTCGCGATAGACCTTGAGATGCCGTTCCTCGTCGGCGAGGAGGCCGCGGTTATTTCGCCAGGCGAGGATCTCGTCGAGCGGCCGAGCGACGGATCCAGGCAGGAGGCCAAAGCCGCGAAAGAACGCCTGGCTCTCCATGATCGCCTTCCAGGGCCGCCGCGCGCCGAGCAGGTGGCCGTGGACGAGCCGCAGCCGGCGTCCCAGGACGGTCATCTCGTGGGGCTCGTGAAGGATGCGAGCGCCCAGGAGCGTTTCGTACCGGTCGCGCATCCAGATGTCGTGGTTGCCGGGCATGATGGCGAGCGAGCCACCCGCGCCCCGAAAGGCGGCGAGGGCCTGAAGGCTGGGCGATCGCATGAGAACGGGAACGCTTGATCGCGAGCCCATCCAGAAGTCGCAGAGGTCGCCGACGATCACGAGTGAATCGCTGGGTCGAATCCGCGAGAGCCATGCCTGAAACCGGCGGTCGCGGTCGGCTCGATCGAATCGGAGGTGGATGTCGCTGGCGAAATAGTGGGCCACGGTCACGAGGTCTCGACGGGGGTCGGGTCGAGCGGACTGTCCTGGTCAAACAGGGAGCCCATGGCAAGCGCGGGCGATCGGGGTCGCCGGGGCCTGGCGTGGGTTGAGGATCGAGGGCGGGAGGGGGTCGAGCGTCGAGGCTCGACCATGAGCCTGGGGTGGGGTTCGCCCTGGCGGGCGGCGTGGACGTGGCGGCCTTCGCCAGCGGCCGATCGAGCGGCCTCGAGCGCGAGCTCGGGGGTGTTGCATTGCTCGCTGAGATGCAACAGCACGAGGTCTCGCGGCCGGTCCGGGCGTGAACGAGCCACGACGCGCCTGACCAGTTCGCCGGCCTGGTTGTTGGAGAGATGGCCGCGATCGCCGAGATTCCGTGCGATCAGGTGGGCTGGCCGAGGGGCGGACCGCTGCATTTCGGCGTCGTGATTGAACTCGACCGCCAGGAGATCGACATCGACCAGCCGATCGACCATGAGCTCCGACCAGCGGCCGGTGTCGGCAAGGTAGCCGATCCTGGCGGCGGGCCCACGCCTGGCGTGGCAAACCTCGATATGGAATCCATACGTCGGCCCGCCATCGTGCGAGAGGCGGATGGGGTCGACGCGGGCCGCGGTGGTGGTCAGGAACGGCTCGTCGTCATAGACGTGGACCCGCCCGGCCCGTTCGAGCTCTTGAAAGCCCGGATGATCGGCGAGCGCCTCCTGATGTCCGGAATGGCAATGGAGCGAGATTCCACGCCTGGCCATCTCGGCGAGTGGGGCCGGGTCGATATGGTCGGAGTGCGTATGCGTGAGCAAGACGGCCCCAATCATCGACCAGCTCGCGCCGACGGCCTTGAGCCGCCCGTCGAGAGCCCTGGTTGAAAGCCCGATGTCGATCAAGAGTCCGGCCCCTGGGCCTCCGATGTAGGTTGAATTACCCCTTGAACCACTGGCGAGCACCGCGAACTGGACGGCCATGTCTCTTCTCGCCCCATCTCACGAATCCGCGTGATCCCCGACCCCTTCCCTGACGTCGCCACAGTGTAAGGACCAGAGGGCGGACCGGGCAAGACGAAGTCCAGGAGCGCTCATCCACGCACGGCCTTAGCGGGGGCCAAGGAGCTCGCCCTCGCCCATGATATACCCGCGCTGGCCGTGCTGGGCCAAGTCGAGGCCCAGGTCTTCGTCCTCGGGGCTGGTCCGCAGGCCGATCACGCGGTCGACGACGAGTAGGATCACCACGGTCGCGACCCCGGTATAGGCCGCCACGGCCAGGGCGGAGATCGCCTGAATCAGGAGCAAGTCGGCGTGGCCGGAGAGCAAGCCTCCCTGGGTCCCGGTGAGCTCCGGGGAGGCGAGCACTCCGACGGCCAGGACGCCCAGCAGCCCGCCGACGCCGTGAACGCTTGAGACATCGAGCGAGTCGTCGTAGCCGAGCTTGGCCTTGAGCGAGATCACAAACGCGCAGACCGGTGCCGCCAGGAGACCGATCAGGAGCGCTCCGAGGGGATCGACCAGGCCCGCCGCTGGAGTGATGGCCACCAGGCCGGCGAGGGCGCCAGTACAGGCGCCGAGCAGGGTCACCTTCCGCTTTTGCAGGGTTTCAAACAGGCTCCAGCTCGCGATCCCGGCCGAGCCCGACAGGATCGTCGAGACCACGGCGGCGGCCGCCTGGGCCCAGATCCCCCGCGACGCCGCCGCCGACCACCCCAGCCAGCCGACCCAGAAAAGCGCTGTCCCGATCGCGGTGAGGGTGAGATTGTGCGGGTGGAGATCCTCGGAATCGAGCCCCTTGCGCTTGCCCAGGATCATCGCGCAGACGAGCGCGGCCGTCCCCGCCGTGAGGTGAACCACCAGGCCGCCGCCGTAATCCAGCCCGCCGTGGTCGCGAATCCAGCCCCCGGGCGCCCAGACCCAGTGGACGACCGGGTCAAGGACGAGCGTGGTCCAGAGCAGGCAAAACAGCACATAGGCCGAGAATCTCATGCGTTCGACGATCGCCCCGGAGATGAGCGCCGACGCAAGGGCGGCCAGGATGAGCTCGAAGACCATGAAAAGCTGATGGGGGAACCCAGGAGCGAGGTTGGGATGGCTCTCGAGCCCGACGTCCCTGAGGAACAGAAAGCCGAGCCCCCCTTCAAACCCGCCCCAGGCGTCGTCGCCGAAGGCCAGCGAATAGCCGACCACCACCCACTGAACGGCGACCACTCCCAGCACGATGAAACAGCGCAGGAACGCGGAGAGCACGTTCTTGCGGCGGACCATCCCACCGTAAAACAACCCGACGCCGGGGATCAAGAGAACGACCAGCGAGATTCCGCCGATCATGAGGGCGGTCTCGGCCGGCCGGATCGAGATCAAGGCGTCATCGCGGAGATCCGAAGGAAGCGTCGTGGGGCTCGCGGCCGGTTCGGTTGGCTCTTGCGCGAACGACGCGGGGGCGATCATGAGCCCGAGGGCCGATGCCACAATGATTTTCGCCGCCATCGCGCGCATGAGGTGCTCCGGGGCGTCCGGTCCCAGGGAATGGGGTGGTGAATCGACGATCGACCGACGGTTTCCCTGGGAAACGCGTCGACATTTTACCAGCCGGCGGAGCGGTTGAAAGAGATTTCGTCGCTTTTTCAGGGTGCCACGACGGGAGCGTTTCGGCTTACTCGCGGCGATTGGGGGGGATCTGGCCTGGCGGGGCCTCGACGGCGGTTCCCGCGGGGGGAGTTGCCTCATCGCGGATGGCGTCGGGGCGCTGGTCCGCCAGGGGACGCGGTGGCACGGGCGTGTACGGGTAAAACGGCGTGCGGTCGAAAAGGTTCCTGGGCTTCAGGTCAAACCCGCTCCACATCACGATCGCGGAGCCTTCCCAGGCGTCGTCCCCTGGCCAGAACCGGGGGGCGGAATCGGGCTTGCCGTCCTCGTTTCGGGGCTCGTGATGGACGGCGGAATTACACCAGAGCACGAGGTCGGTCTGCTCGACGACCTCCTCGTCCTTGACGATATTGGGCAAGTTGGCGAAGAGGAATTCCATCGGTCGGTCGGGGTGCGACTGGCTGACCCACAGATCGTTGTGCGTGAACTCCTCGTTATGGCGGGGCGAGCCATAGCGCAGGGGCATCAGATCGTAGCTGATCGGCTCGCCCCGAGGGTTTTTCCGCTCGCTCTGGACCCGGACCATCGTGAATTCCTTGGGATCCCAGGGGACGCCCCCCTCGAAGCCGCGATTGAAGGGTTCCTTGACGTCGACGGAGCTCAAGCTCGCGAGATCCTCGACATGGCGCATGAGCATCGCCGAATTCTTGGCGCCGTCGACCAGATCGATGTCGATTCGCCAGTGCGCGCTATGGACGTGAGCCTCTTGACGGTGGCCAGGGAGATTCTGTCCGGTCGCCCCCACCCGAAACGCGATCGTGCCGTCGTCGTGAAAGGAATACGACATCAGATACATGTAATTTCCCGCCTCGAGAGCGCCCCAGATGACGAGCTCCTTGCCCCTGCGCACGCCGTGGGCGTAATCCTTCCAGGCGACGCCGCGGTCGCGGAGTTCCTTGACGACGGTCGCCGTGGTGTCGCCCTGAAACGGCGGCAGGAGGGTCCCGAACGGCCCCGCGTCCTCGGCC
Organism: Planctomycetota bacterium; assembly: GCA_021808995.1. Taxonomy (GTDB): domain Bacteria; phylum Planctomycetota; class Planctomycetia; order Isosphaerales; family Isosphaeraceae; genus JAKBAP01. Next base: position 5,011 of record JAKBAP010000080.1, read on the forward strand.
TGCACGGGCGCGAGCGGGAACGAAAAGCTGGTGAGGTCGTAATAACGAATATAGGACGATTGATGATACGGCACGAACAGCTCGGCGATCCGGGCATCGTTCAGGATCTTGATCCAGTCCTCCGCCAGGTTGCGCTTGAACCACGCGCCGGTGATATAGAGCCCCTTGTGGAGGCCGCGGGCGACGTGGATTTTCCAGGCGGTCCCCTTGCGTGGCTCGACGCCTCCGGAATCATTGACCAGGAACTCGGTCGTCACCTCTTGCGAGGGAGGGTCGACGATAGGAGCTCGAAAATAGCGCTGGGCGCGGGCCGAGCCGGGCGCGAGGGCCAGGATCATGATGAAGAGGATCGCGACGATCGAACGAGGCATGAGGCGTCCCTTGTCTACTGAGGGTCTCGAACGGTGATTAGCCGTCGCGTCTGGGGCGCGGCTTGGCCTTGGGCTCGGGTTCGGGGGCCGGGGTTTCGACCGCGCGGAGGGTCAGATCGACCTGGGGCCGGGGAAACGAGATTTCGCGCTTGCCCACCCGGTAGGTCAGATGCACCACGCGATGAATTCGCGGGTCGCCCTCGATCGTGAACTGGCTGAATTGGGGATAGGCGGAGACCTGGTCGCCGAACCGCTCGTAGAGCCGCGCCACCTCGGGGGTTCGCTGGCGGGCGAGGGCCTGGGCTTCCTCGAATTCGGCGTCGGAGAGCGGGGTACGCAGGTGCTGGGCGGCCTGCACGTCGAGGACTCTTCCCGTGCCCACGTCGATGGTTGAGAAGACCGTGATATCGTCGAAATAACGATACAAGGTGACGACGGCGGTCGGTCCGCGGGGGGTCTTGGGGGGCTCGGCCGGCTTGGGGGCGGGGGCGGCCTTCTTGTCCGCGCCGGCGGTCGTGGCGGGGGGGGATTGATCCGCCAGGAGCTCGACGCCGACGACGTACTCACGCCGATCGGCCTCTGGCCGGTCCGCCCCCTGGGTTTTCTTGCGGAGCTCGACCATCGTTCCCTGGGCGAGCTTGATGGCGTCACGGGTTTGCTGGGCGGTGAGGCCAGGGCGCGGGCGAGGTCCCGTGGTTTCCTGGGGATGGACCGCCCCCACCCCCGCCAGGCAGCCAACCACCGCGGCGAGAGCCGCGAGCGATTTCGATCGATTCATCATGGTGTTCGTCCCGTCGAATTGGCTGGACCGCGCGAGCCAGGAACCCCGGGCGCGGGCGCTCGGATCGAGCGGTCCACCCCCGGGGCCTGATGGTCCAGGATGAGCGTCAGGGTTCGCGGACGTCGAGGTTGGCCTCGAGCACCTTGGCGACGCGGTGCCGGCATTCCTCGAGGTGGGCGCGGGTCATGTCGTCGATGGCGAGGCCCGGTGAATCGAGCACGCCCGAGATCCGACTGGAGATCTCCTTGAGATGCAGGCGGGCCAGGGCCCTCGCGTCGGCGGGGATGGAGGTCCCCCCCCCTCGCAGGATCACCATGTAGGCGAACTGATCGCCACCGAGGTTGTTGTTTGAGCCCAGGACCATCGTGCTCAGCCTGCGGAGGTATTCGCGCTGAAGGTTCCGCCGCGGGGTCGACAGCGTGAGCTTGGTCGGCTTCGCGTCCTTGGCCGAGGTGGGACGGACGAGGTCGGACCAGATCCCATCGGTGAGCGACCGGAAGACCTCGTCCATGCGGAGCGGGTCCGCGCCGGGGTCGGCCTGGAGCTGCTGGTTTTCCAGCCGGGCCAGGGTCGAGCCGGCGAGACAGTGCGAGAGCACGATCTTCTGGATCGCAAGGATCCGTTCGAGGACCGAGATATCGACGCCTGGTCCGTAGAAGCTATCATTTCCCCAGTGATACCAGCGTTCGTTTCCGAGCCTCCGAAGCAGGACTGGCGAGAACTGGAACGACTGATCGGAGAGGATCGCGTCGGAGAGGAATTTGAGGCAATCGCGCTGCTTGGCGCCCGTGATCGGGACGATGGGGTCGCGGGCGTCCTTGTCGGCCTTGTGATCGCGAGAGATCGATTGGCCGCCGATGTATTGCGAGGCCAGGGTCGCGCCGTCGCCCCACTGGGAAAGAAGGACGCTGAACGCCTTGCGATTGCGCGACCACGATTCGCCGTCCTTGATCACCCGCGCGTCGAGCGTCTTCGCGAGTTCGGCGGCCAGGGTGATTCGTTCCTTGGCGAACTGGCAGGGATCAGCGCCTAGGTCCCAGCGATTGACATAGGGGTCGTCGTTGAGGGCGGCGTCCTCGTCGGTGGCGTAGACCAGGTCGTGCTCGGGGGCGCGGGCCGCGATCTTCTTGAGTTCGGCGGTCTCGTCGCCGTCGATCGGCTTGTAGGCGTATTCGATCGCCCAGTAATCATAGGGGCCGAGGGTAGTCGTATAGTAATCGCCCTGCTTCTTCCCCTTGGGGGCGATATTGATTGGGCTATAGTCCATCACACTGCCGACCAACCCCTTGGTCCGGGTGATCGCGACGTCGTTGAGCTGGTCGGCGGTGAGCATGGTGCTGGCCTTGAAATTATGCCGCAGCCCCAGCGAGTGGCCGACCTCGTGCATCGTGATTTCCTTGATCGCCTGGCCGATGAATTCCTCGGGGAGTTCGTTCTTGGGCTCGGGCTTTTTCTTGGCCTTATCCTTTTCGTCCTTGTCTTTCTTATCCTTGTCGGGGTCGGGCTTGGCGGCGGGTGCCTGGGCGTCGGCCAGCGCGATCGCGGCGAGGGCGAAATCGCGGGTGAGACCGCTTTGCATCTGACAGAAGCCGCGGCTCCCACGCGAGACGTTACGGGCGACTTCCCATGCGAGCAGGTTCTGGTCGGCGGGCACAACCTCGGCGACGGGCTTGCCGGACAGGGCGTCGAGCGCGCCGCGACCCATGAGCATGTCGCGGGCCGAGGGCTGGCCATAGCCCATCTTGGAGGCCAGGATCGGACTGACGATCTCGCCCACCGCCAGGGTCGCCGTCTCTTGCCGGCCCGCCGTGGTCGTGCCGCTGATCAAGAGCGCGTACTGATCCTTCCAATGATTGATAAAGCTGGCGTCGAACACCACGTCGCCGTCGATCATCTCCCCGGTGAGCGGGTTGGCTCGGAGGCACGACATGGCGTAGCTCTGGCCCGACGTGATCCAGCGAAACGTGCAATAACGGGCGTCCTCGGGATCGAATTCGTCGCGCCCGGGCTCTTCCCAGCGAACGGCGATGGCGTCACGGAAGCCAATCTTCTCGAACGCCTTGTTCCACTCGCGGATTCCCTCCTCGACGTATGGGCGGTACTCGACGGGGACGGTGTCCTCGACGTACCACACGATCTGTTTCCTGGGGGGAGAGGACTTGGCCCTGGGGTTCGCCTTTTCCAGCCGCCAGCGGTTGACCTGGCGGACGAAATTCGAGTCGGGATCGGTCAGGCCAAAGTCCCGGCTCGCGCTCAGGAAGTGGCCGACCCGGTCGTCGGCTCCTCGGCTGCGATAGCCGGGGTCCGGGGTCTTCATCAGGCTATAGTGAAGGACGACCGTGATCCCACGATGGTCGGCGACCCCGTCACCCATCCCCCGGTATCGGTTCATCCCGCCGCCAAAGGTCGCCTCGACCTCGAGCTCCAGATTGCCGGGGAAGGCCTTGACCTTCGACCACGAGCTCCGATTGCGATCCAGCATTCCCAGGCCCAACTGGGCGAAATCGGTCAGGAAAATGTCGGAAAAATCAATCAGGGGCGCGCCCCCCTTCATCATGTTGATCGTGACGATCGGCAGGGCCATCAGCACCGAGTCGGTGTAGTTTTGCTGGACCGACTTGACGAGCGCGGGGTTGGCGTCGGCCTTGTAGTGGATATTTCGCCTGACGAGCTGGACACGATCGCCGACTCGCTTGAAGAAGACGACCATTTCGTCGAACGAGTCGGAAACGGGGATGCCCGCCTGGGCCATGCCGCGGGCGATCGTGATCGGGACCAGGAGCGGCTGATTGAACTGGTCGGGGCGGATCTCGGCATAGAGATGGTCGGCATGCCGGTAGAGGGTGAAGAGCCCTTCAATTTTTTCGGCATCTTTCGTGACTTCGTTGAAATCGCGGAAATTGCCCATGGGCGGTCGGCGCATGCCCGCGTTACGGGCGCTGATGACGACACCCTCGTAGTTGATCGGACCATCGTGGGGGGGCTCCTGGGCGGCCAGACCGAACGCGCCATACCCCACCAAGAGCGCGGTGACCGCGCTCGAGGCGATGTAACGTCTCATGGTGTACTCCTCAGGTCCGACGACGATCCTCACCAGGACCGGCGGCCGGCTGTTGCTCATTGGTGATCCGACGAAGTTGCCGCTCTGTGCATTCTACCAGCGGTCCCTGGCGGCCGACGGCGCTTTCGATGCACGCAAACCCGACCTGACCGCACCGATCGCTTCACATTTCCCTATCTTGCCTAACGAATTCATCCCTGACAAGTCTCCGAGCCCACGAATCTTGGCCCGCGCGTGGCCGAGCCGCGAGAACCCGGATCCTCGAGACGGATGGTCGAGCATTCGCGTCCGAGGCAGGCTCGCGCGGGCTCAACATGGGTTGGCGAGCGGGCGGCCCGCGTGACGCGCGATCGCCCGGCGGAAATAGTCGAGATAGCGCTCGGCGACAATCCGTGGTCTGAGCCGAGCCAAGGCGTCGGCACGGGCGTTTCGCCCGAGTCGGGCGGCGAGGGCCGGGTCCTTGAGGAGGGTCAGGATCCTCTCGGCCAGTTCACTCGCATCGCCGGGGTGGTGTAACAGGCCGCTTCGACCGTCCTCAATGATGCTGGGAATGCCACCGATATCGGCCGCGACCGTCGGGCAGCCGGCGACCGCCGCTTCCAGGGTCGTGTTCGAAAACGTCTCGTAGCGTGAGCAAATCGCGGTCACCATCGATCGTGCCCGGAGCCGGCTCACATCCGCGAGTGGTCGCCGTCCCAGCCACGCCACCCGGCCCGATTCCAGGGCATGGGGAATTCTCCGCTCGAGGTAGTCGACGAAACGGATTCGATCCCCCGTGCTCGACCGAAAGTCGGCGTCGGGACCGACGAAGCACAGTCGGGCCGACGGACACTCGCGCACGACCCGCGCGAAGGCTTCGATGATCAGATCGCCCCCCTTCATGCGGTCGAACCGCCCGACGAAGAGGATCTGGTTTCGGTCGCACTGGTCGAGCCGCCAGACCTCCTGATCGGGTGTCATTGGCGCGGTGGAGGGGATCACGGCGGCATGGTCGAGCGGGAGCCGGTAATAGCCTCGAACGCGCTCCAGCACGTCGAGCGAAGGGGCGGTCACGAAGCGGGCGGCTCGGATGGCCGCTCCCTCGGCCGCGATCCGGCGACGAAAGGCCGCGTCGTCCGCCACCCCGATGGCCGCCCCGTTCAGAAACCAGGGTCCATGGAGCCGGAGACAAACCGGTATCGAGGCGGTACTGATGACCCCCCGCGCCCAGCCGAACGATTCCTCCATCTGAACCAGCTCGATTCCGCGCTCGTCGACGGCTCGATGGATGCTCTCGACGAGTGCTCGCTGAAGCGGTCGTTCCCAGGCCGTGGCCCGATTGAGCCGGGCACCAACCGCGTCGAGCAGTCGCCGGCCCACGTGACGGCGATTCAGGGAATCCATGATCGAAATCACCCGAGGATCGGGGCGCTCGTCATGATTCTCGTAGGTCAGAATCGTGATACGGCAGCCAAGCGCCTCGAGCGCGGGCACAAGCGCGGTGTAGTACGACACGATCCCATTCGCCTGATCACTCACGGGCCAACTCGGGCAAACAAAGCCCAACGAGAGGCGGCTTGCTTCCTGGTCGCGCGAATCATCGCCTCGCCGCGATTGGCCCGGCGATCGAGCCTCCGGGGGCACGATCCAATCAGCGATCGACGATTCGGTGGCCTTGTTCAAGTTCAGTTCTCTCGCCGGCTCGGTCGTCTCGAGACCATCCCTGTAAGCCTAGATCACGGTCTTCAGGGTCGGGCGCGGGGCATCGTTATTGTTAGGATTGACCAAGGTCCACCACGATCACCCCATGATCGCCATCGGGGTGGTGGGCCGTCATGAAAGGGTTCAGGCTTACTCGCGTGAAACGGTTCCATCGCGTGGCTTCGGGTTTCTTGCTAGTCGTATTCGCGGGCTGTGGTCCCAGGTCGGGCGGGCCGGCCGAACCTGGCCACGACCGAATGACCCAGATCTCGGTCGTGAGCGCCCTCATGGTCGGCCGTTACGACGGAGTGGCGACGATTCCCGACCTCTTGCGCGAGGGTGATTTCGGGATCGGTACGCTCGACCACCTCGACGGAGAGTTGATCATCCTGGACGGAATCGCGTATCAAGTCCGAGCGGACGGCGTGATCGCGAAGGCGGGCGCCGGCCGCTCGACCCCGTTCGCGACGGTCGTTCGGTTCCGCCCCGACGGTGTAATCCCCTGCCCCGCGGTGGCGAGCCTGGCCGAGCTCGACGACCGGCTGAACTCAGCGATCCCCAGGAAAAACAGCTTCGTCGCGATCCGGATCAAGTCCACGCTGGCCTCGATCACCCTCCGAAGCGTGAAGCGCCAGGAGCCCCCCTACCGTCCGCTGGCCGAGGTCGCCAAGAGCCAGTCGGTCTGGACCCACGCGAACCTGAGCGGCACCCTGCTCGGGACGCGCTGTCCGACCTGGGCGGGGGGGTTGAACGTTCCTGGTTTCCACTGGCATTTTCTCTCGGATGACCACTCGATCGGGGGCCATGTGCTCGATTGCCGCGTGTCGGAAGGACGCGTCGAATTCGACGTCTGCCGGGAATGGCTAGTCAGGCTCGAGGATTCCAGGGGATTCGACCAGGCGGATCTTGGCCAGGATCTGAGCCGAGAACTCCGAAAGGTCGAAAGCTCGCGAGGCGACGGGCAAGAGGGAAAGCCCGATTCTCTCAAATGAGCCTGGAAGGAAGGCGAGAGAGGGCGTATTATCGATTCCCACGAACAACCCGCGCGATCTCTCTCACGCGCGACATCACCAAAACCGTCCACATGGATCGCGGATCATGAATCAGTCTCGCATCTGGACCCGCGCCCTGGGAGCGCTCGCGCTGATGAGTCTTGGACGCCTGAACGCGGAAGAGGGAAAGGGCTCGATCACGTATCCGCCGTCGCCGCGGTCGGACGTGGTCGACATCTATCACGGCGAGCGGGTCCCCGATCCCTACCGGCCGCTCGAAGACCCGAATTCCCCCGCGACCCGGGCCTGGGTCGAGGCCCAAAACAAGGTCACGTTCGGCTATCTCGGCACGATTCCCGAGCGATCGACCATCGAGAAACGGCTCACGGAACTCTGGAATTACGAAAAATACTCCGCCCCCACCCATGAAGGGGGGCGTTTTTTTTATACGTTCAACACCGGTCTGCAAAACCAGGGGGTGCTCTATACCCTGGATTCGCTCGCGGGAGAGCCCCGGTCGCTGCTCGATCCCAATACCCTGTCGGCCGACGGCACCGTGGCCCTTTCCGGCATGAGCGTCAGCGACGATGGCCGCTATCTCGCCTACGGCGTCGCCGGAGCGGGCTCGGACTGGACCGAGTGGAAAATCCGCGACGTCGCGACCGGAAAAGACCTGCCGGACGTCCTCAAGTGGGTCAAATTCTCGGGCGCTGAGTGGGATTCCGCCAGTAAAGGCTTTTACTACAGCCGTTATCCGGAGCCCAAGCCCGGCGACGACCTGAAGGGGGCGAACTATTACGCCAAGCTCTATTTTCATCGGCTAGGCAATCCCCAGGGGGACGACGTCCTGGTCTGGGAAGCGCCCGAGCACAAGGAATGGAGGGCCGGCGCCAAGGTCACCGACGACGGCGCGTACCTGATCCTCACCATCGGCAAGGGAACCGACGCCAAGCACCGCGTGCTCTACCGCGCGCTCGACAAACAGGCGGGCGATGCCGTCCACCTGGTCGGCGATTTCGACGCGGAGTATTCGTTCGTGGATAACGACGGGCCGATCTTCTGGTTCCAAACCAACAAAAACGCGCCCCGCGGCAAGCTCATCGCGATCGATGTTCGCAAGCCCGAGCCGGAACACTGGGTCGATGTAATCCCTCAGGCGACGGAAACACTCGAGGCCGTCGATGTCGTCGCCGACCACTTCCTCGCCCGTTATCTCAAGGACGCCCATACCCGGGTCCGCGTCCTGGACCTGAAGGGCGTCTTCGTCCGCGACGTGGAATTCCCGGGCCTCGGAACCGCCTCGGGCTTCCACGGCAAGCGCGAGGACAAGGACACCTTTTACAGTTACGTCTCGTTCACGGCCCCGGCCTCGATCTACCGTTATGACGTGGCCAGTGGGCGGAGCACGCCCTGGCGCTCACCCAAGCTGGCGTACGAGCCGGCCGATTACGAGACGACGCAAGTCTTTTACCCCAGCAAGGACGGCACCCGCGTTCCCATGTTCCTGAGCCACAAAAAAGGGCTCGTTCGGGACGGGTCGGCCCCGACGCTCCTTTATGGTTACGGCGGGTTTAACATCTCGCTCTCGCCAAGCTTTAGCCCCGCGGTCCTGGCCTGGATGGAGATGGGGGGGCTCTACGCCCAGCCCAACCTGCGAGGCGGCGGCGAATATGGCGAGGAATGGCACCAGGCGGGGACCAAGTCCCACAAGCAAAACGTCTTCAACGACTTCATCAGCGCTGCCGAATGGTTGATCGCCAATCATTACACCTCGACCCCGAAGCTCGCGATCTCGGGGGGGCCCAATGGCGGCCTGCTCGTGGGTGCGTGCCTGACCCAGCGCCCGGATCTCTACGGGGCGACCTTGCCCGCGGTCGGCGTGATGGACATGCTCCGGTTCCACAAATTCACCATCGGCTGGGCCTGGATCGACGATTATGGATCGTCGGACGATCCCCTGCTCTTCAAGGCGATCCACGCCTATAGTCCACTTCACAATATCAAGCCTGGCGTTTGCTATCCCCCGACCCTGATCACGACCGCCGACCATGACGATCGGGTGGTGCCGGCCCATTCGTTCAAGTTCGCGGCGACACTTCAGGCCGCCCAGGCGTGCGGCAACCCGGTCCTGATCCGCGTCGAAACCCGCGCGGGCCACGGCGCGGGCAAGCCAACCAGCAAGCAGATCGCCGAATCGGCCGATAAATGGGCGTTTCTGGTCAAGACCCTCAAGGTCCCCATGCCACCCGCGAAACCGTAATCCCCCAACCGGATTCGCTCAGCTCTCGAGCGGCTCAACGGCGACTTCGTGGCTGATCAGGAACTCCTCGGCCTCGGCGCGGGTGAAAACGCCGGCGGTGGTGCCGACCTTTCGCACACAACTCGCCCCCAGGGCACTCGCGAGCTTGAGGCAGTCAAGCTCCGAGCGCCCCTCGAGCAGGCCCGCGATATAGCCGGCGTTAAAGGCATCCCCACCCCCCGATCCATCGACGAAATCGATCGGATACGAGGCCAGTCGGACCTTGAGCTCGCTCGAGATCGAGACCACCCCCTGATCACCCCGCGTGATCACCACCCGCCTCGCCCCCATCCTGGAAAACAGGCTCGCTTGAAGGACTGGGTCGGCGACGCTCGTGATCAGTTCGGCCTCGTCGGAATTCGGGACGAAGACATCGGTGTGCGGCAACACACGCTCGAGCGCCTCCAGATAATGCCCAGGCCCCGGCGTGGCGACGTCGAGCACCGTGATCACGCCCGCGCTCCGAGCGCGCTCGAATCGAAGCGCGAGCTCGTCGGCCCTGAGATTGGGCAAGATCAAGAAATAACCGATATGAAGCACCCGCGGAGGGTGCTCGAGAACGGCGTCCAGGTCGGCCGCGACAAAGCCCAGGTTCGCGCCCTGGCTATGAATGAATCGCCGATCCTGCGAACGCACGTTCACAATCAGGGTCTGACTGGTCGGCCGATGGGGGTCGATGAGGACATGCTCGGTCGAGACGCCCGCTTCCTTCAGGCTCTGACAGGCGAAACGACCAAACGCGTCGTCGCCCACCCGCGCGGACACGGCGGTGGAAACGCCCAACCGCGCCAGGTCGACGGCCGTGTTGGCCGCCCCGCCGCCGATATTCAGCAAGAGCTCGTCGACCTGGACAAGCTCGCCAGGCCGAGGAAGATGATCAAGCGGCGGGCAGACGTGATCCGCGACGATCAGGCCCGCGCAGACGACCCTGTCGGTCGAGATCGATGGAGAGGTCGACACGTGCGATTCGATCCCAGGTAATCAGTAATGGATAAGCAAGCCCGCCAGCGCGAGTGGAGCACGAGCGGGCCTGGACAGTTCAAGGTCGAGGGGCGTCCTCGGCCGAGCGGGGAACGTCGGTCGCCGTGCTCAGCCCGTTCTTGCTCACACCCAGGGAAGCGGTCTCGGGCTCGTCCACGACCCGCTTGCCGATCAGTTCCTCGATCTCGGTTTCATTCAAGACCTCGCGCTCGATGAGAGCCTCGGTCATGCGCTCGAGATCCTCGCGATGCTCGTCGAGCAACCGTAACGCGCGCTCGTCCGCCTGGCGGAGGATCCGGGCGACCTCCTCGTCGATGATCTGTTGCATGTGCTCGGAATGGTCGCGGGGCTCGGAAATCTCACGGCCCAGGAACGGCTGCTCCGAGCTCAGCCGGAACGAGACGGGGCCGACCTTTTCGCTCATCCCCCACTGGGTCACCATCTTACGCACAAGCCGAGTCGCCATCTCGAGATCCATCGACGCCCCCACGCTCAGGTCGTCGTAAACCAGCCGCTCGGCGGCGCGGCCTCCCATGAGCGAATCGAGCCGGGCATGGAGCTGGCTCTCGTTATAGCTCACGCGGTCTTCCTCGGGAAGGAACTGCGTGACCCCCAGCGTCCGCCCACGGGGAATGATCGTGACCTTGCGAACCGGGTCCGACTTCGGCGTGAGCCAACCGACTAGGGCGTGCCCCGACTCATGGTAGGCGGTCGCCCGTTTATC
>JAKBAP010000081.1 GCA_021808995.1 Planctomycetota bacterium
TCACCATGAGCGTCGCTCACAAACCCAAGCCCAGGCGCGAAATTCGGCCCCGGAAGCGCGCCGGGAGCGGGGATGTCACGGTCGCGGACCTGCTCAGGAGTCTGGGCGGCGTGCCGGCCGATCGCGTACGCCTGAGGCCCGCTCCGGGAACAGCCACCGAGCGCGACCTGATCGGCGTGCGTGATCATGAGGGCCGAATTTGCGAGCTGATCGAAGGCACCTTGGTGGAGAAGACGATGGGTGCTCTGGAATCGGCGATCGCGGCGGAGATCATTCTCGCGATTGGAACCTTCCTGAAACACCGAAGGCTAGGAGTCGTCCTTGGCGCCGATGGCGCGCTCCGATTATTCCCGAGCCTTGTCCGTGTGCCCGACGTCTCGTTCATCTCCTGGGGGCGGCTTCCTGGTGGTAAGCTCCCCTCGGAGCCGATTCCCAGCCTGGTCCCGGATCTGGTTGTGGAGGTACTCAGCAAGGGGAACACCAAGACCGAGCTGAAGCGCAAGCTGGGCGAGTACTTCGCGGCTGGGTTGACGGTTGTCTGGTTGGTCGACCCCAGGACCAAGACGGTCCGCGTCCATGAATCGGCGAAGGATTCAACCCTCCTCGCCGAGGATCAAGTGATTGAAGGGGGGAGTGGCCCTGCCTGGATTCAAGGCGCGGGTGAGCGAGCTATTCAACCTTTCCGAGCCGACCTGAGTCTAAACCTCGGCATCGTGGTCGTCCGGGGCAGGTGATTCGCTGGCCGCTGGTGGGGCCGAGGATCGAGCCGAGCCCCGAAGGCCGGAGTCCTTTCCCAGCCAGAACGCGACGACCCCTCCCACGGCGATCATCAGCAACGTGACGGGGCTCAGGCTGGTTAAATGTGTGATAAAATAGGCGAAACGATCGTCTTCCTTGAACTCCCAATAGTGCCACTGGGTGTAAATGGCCAGAGTGACGGCGGCCACTCCACAGGCGATTCCGCGGGCGAGGGAGGGCTGCCCCGCCGCGATCCCGCAACCGAGGCCGAGGAGCGCGCCTGGGATCATGAGGCCGTAGAATCCCTGTTGAAGCAACCAACCGAACGTGTAGAATCCCAACACGCCGCCCAGGATCGCTCCCACGAGTCCTCGAACGTGACCAATCATCAGGCGCTTCATCGTCGGCGGCTCCCTGATCATGACAGTTGTCCGTTACACGACCTGATCATATCCCGAGTTCGAGGCGACGGCCATGACCACACCCGCCATCTGGCGTGGAGAGATCTCGGACGAGGGTCTGGCGACGCTCTGGTTTGACACGCCTGGGCGCTCGGTGAACCTGATCGATTCGACCGCGCTGGCGGCGCTCGATCGCCAGTTGAGCTGGGTCGAGGGCGAGCCTGGACTGAAGGCGCTCGTGATTCGCAGCGCCAAGGCGTCGGGATTCGCCTTGGGATTTGCTCCCACGGAGATCCTGGGCGCGAGTCCCGAGCAGCTCGAGGCCATCGCCTGGCGTGGTCAGGAGGTGTTTGACCGGCTGGCAACGCTGGCGATCCCGACGGTCGCGATCCTGCACGGTGTCTGTCAGGGGGCGGGCCTGGATCTCGCGCTCGCCTGCAAGCGTAGGGTTGGTCTGGCCTCGAGCGAGCCGCTCCGGCTGGCGGCCAGCGAGGTGCTCCTGGGGATAATCTCGCCCTGGGGAATGATCGAGCGGATGCCCATGATCATCAACCCCGCGGATACCCTCGGGATGCTTGTGACTGGCCGATCGATTGGATTCTTGATGGCGAAATCGATGGGTCTGGTTGACCGACTTGCCTCGGATGAAAACGTTGATGACCCTGAAGAGGACGTTTTAGCCCCTCCGCCGGTGGTTCTCTCGCCGTCGACCGAGGAATGGGAAACCGCCTGGAATCATGCCCAGGCCGGCGTCGAGGAGAGCCCGGGCGAGCATTACGAGGCCCAGCTTCAGATCCTGTCCGTCATGGCGATCCTGGCCGCCCACGGCTGTGCCGCTGGCCGCGAGGCGGCGACCGCCGCGTTTATCAAACTTGTCGAGCGCGAGGACACCCGGCTGGCCCTCGAGGCGGCGGCACTTCGAGACGAACGTTAGGCCCCGGTTCCAATCCGCCCCGGCCTCGGTGTGGACCACGTCACTCCTCGACCCCCTCGAAAAGCGCCGAGCCGACCCGTACATGGGTCGCGCCCTCGAGCACGGCCGTCTCATAATCGTTGGACATCCCCATCGACAACTCCGGAAGAGCGAGCCCCGTCCTGGTCGCCAGCTCGTCCCTGAGCTCGCGCAGGCGAACGAACGAGCCTCGGGCTGTCTCCGCCGTAGTCCCCAGGGCGGCCATGGTCATGAGACCCACGACCGGGACAGCGCGCGGGGCCGCGATTCGATCGGCGTCGGCGAGCAGCGAGTCTGGAGTCCAGCCGTGCTTGCTGGGTTCCGCCGAGGTGTTCACCTGGAGGCAAACCGCGGGAGAAACCCCCGCCGCCAAGGCCGTCTCGCCCACGAAATCGAGCAGTTTCAGCGAGTCGATCGAGTGAATCATCACGAGCGTCGAACCCAAGGGGCCAATGATCTTCTTGACCTTGTTGGACTGGAGGTGTCCAATCAAGTGCCACCGGGGTGGCGGGATCACGGCGGCGGAAAGTTCGAACTTGCGAGCCAGTTCCTGGGGATAATTCTCACCCAGGTCGAGAATTCCAAGGCTGATCAGTGGTCGGACCAGTTCGGGAGTGCTCCGCTTGGTGACCGCGACCAGTCTGACCGAGCCCGAGGGCCGGCCCGACTGATCGAGAGCCTGGGCGACTCGGGAACGGACCGAGTCGAGATTGGCTTTCAGACGATCGAGATTCATGGCGCGAAACCTGCCCCTCCGGGCTCAAGATCAGTATCCCAACGATTTATCAGGACGACGACTCTCAAATGAAAGCATTCATCATCGCCCTTGGCCTCCTGGCGGCGATCCTCATTGTGTCCCAGCTCGTGATGGGGCTGCTGATTCTCCAGGGCAGTGTCAAGATGGTGAAAGCCCACCAACATTCTGGCTATCTGACCGTGGCGACCACCCTTCTTTATATCGCCCTTTCGCTTTCCGTGATCGGGAAGGGATCCCCGTCCAGGCCGGACTGATGCACGGCTGGCGTCAGTCGTCGAGCTTGAAGATCGGCGTGACGGTTCCGTCCTTGTCGAATTTCGCGAACAGGAACCGCGTGGTCGTGCAATGGCCCAGGAAGGCACGTAGCGCCGGCTTGGCATGGCTGCGATAGAGTAAATAGGTTTCGTCTCGGCCCCAGGTGATCCGCGCCGCCGACGCGCGCTCGGGGGGGACATGCTTGCCTTTTTCGGTGATGGTCAGCGACCGCCAGGTGACAGGCTTGCCTCGCCTCCTTGCGTTCCATGAGACGACCAGGGGTAGCCATCCCTTTTTCCCCGCGCGGGCATGGGCGAGGACAACCTCGTTTCCAAGTGCGACCAATCGCCCACGCTCGGTTGGGTAGTCGCCTGATGGGAGGCCGACGGGGAGGAGCTGAACCGACGCCGGTTTGGCTGTGCGTGCATCGAGCTGAAGACCGCGGACTCCCGGGATTGGGGTTGTGCTAACCCCCTCGGGAATCGCGATTCGCATGGAGAGCTCGGGGTGTTGATCAGAGACCTCGACGAACGCGGCGATGACCGCCAGGCCGAGGCCCTGGAAGAGGGCGATGGTGCAGGACACGGTTGCGTGGGGATCCCGGGAGCGCCATTCGTGGAATCCCGCCGCCGCTTCGGTCAGGCCGGTTTTGGGTTTGCCGCGCGCTTGCGCATCCGTTGCCTTTGCAACGGTCCACCTAGGCCCCAGCCACGACTGACCGGCGAGGGTGAAGTCGATCGTTCGGGGCTCGGCGTCCGCCCCACCCTGCGCGACGGCGAGAGCGGCCTTGGTCGGCTCGCCGAGACATGCCAGGACTCGCCCTGAGCTTGCCCATCCTTCGCACACGGCCCGCCGGGGAACGCCCAGGCGACCTAGTCGGCTCGGGAGCATCGACAGCCCGTCGATCCGATCATTCTCTCCAGAAAGAGGTTGCGTCAAGATTCGGTCGTCCGGAAGGTGGAATCGAGCGGCGGCGTTGATCAGATCGATGACGGCATCATCGGTCTGAGCGGACCAGTCGTGGCGCCGTTTTCGCGCGTTCGCGGCGAGGTGGGCACACACGACCCACTCGGTGATCGAGAGCCGTCGGGGCCCTCCCGACGCATCGAGTTCACGACCCAGCCAGGCCGCGATTGGCTCCTCGGAACCCCCCTTGGCCCACTCCCAGAGCACCCGATCCAGCCCCTTCACCGCGTCCGGACGACTCAAACCCGCCTCCCTTTTTCAAGCCTGCTCGTTTTGAAAGCTCGGCGATGCAAAACTCTTGGGCTCGCATGCCCATAAAAGCGACGCCGGACGTCACCGAAGTCGGGCTCGGCGTTCGCCCGGCACAATCCTGCTAGAATCGCTCCGAGATGGCGTAAGCTCGGATGAAACTACGGTTTAGCGAAGGTCTTTTCAATCATCTCGGTTCCCATTTTCGACTTCCGATGGGCCAGGCGAGCGTTCTGGCATTCGAATTGCTTTGCACTATTATCGTTCGCACGATGACACCAAGGAAAGAAAAATGGTGATCGAGTGAAACCTTAACTTAGTAAGAAGCCACCCCAACTGGCGATAGTCGTTTCGGATCACTTTGGAACGACTCCCCCGCCGAAGGGCGGGCGGGTTGCCTCGCACGACCCCCCGCTCGCCCTTTCTCCTACACTGCGTCGGCGTGTGAGTGAGTTGGCTCACACGCCCCCGAGCTAACCGGTCAGTTGGTAAAATTTTGGACGACTAGGGGAGAGGTAGTCGTTCAGGGTTTTTCCTCTGGCCGGTTTTTTTATTGCGCGACACGGGATTCGATCATCCCCGTACGTTCTTGGTTTGTTGGTCCAAGGATTGTTGGGATTCCACCCAAGGAGACCAGGGACTTGCTCTGCATCTTGCTTTCCATCAAACTCGCGGTGACTCGTCGGCGTTAAGACCTCATCTGGATGAGGCTTTCGGGCCCTCGCTCGTGGGTGACGCCGGGACTCCACGGCGAGATGTCACTACCGAGCAAAACACTCCATGGGAAACCCGGCGCGAGACGTTTACCGCTACGAAAAGCGAACCTGGCCCGAGATTAACGACGACGTCGAATCCGGGAAGGTCTGCCTGATTCCCTGCGGCTCGGTCGAGCAACACGGCCCTCATTTGCCCCTGGACGTTGATATTGTCTGCCCAACCGAGATCGCGCGCGGGGCGGGGGGGGCGATCCCCGAGAAAATGCTCGTCTTGCCCACCCATTGTTATGGATACACCGGGCATGTGATGGATTTTCCGGGGACCATCAATACCGACCACGGGCATTATCTCGCGGGCGTCCTCGATATCGTGAAGAGCCTGGCCTACCACGGATTCAAGAAGGTCGTCCTCTTGAATGGCCACGGCTCGAACTGGCCGCTCCTGGACCTGGCCGCTCGCCGCGCCAATCTCGAGACCGACGCCGAGTGCGTCCCGATCTCGTGGTGGAATCTGCTGACGGTCGACCCTGGGTTCTTGCCTGGCTGGCGTGAGAGCCCATTCCCTGGGGGCTGTTCCCACGCCTGCGAGCTCGAGACCTCCCTTTATCTCTATCTCGATGGCGACGGGGTGCGGAAGGACCAGATCGAAAGCGGAGTGATCTCGTTCAACGACGAATCGAGCCCGTTTCAATGGGTCGACCTGTTCGGGGCCGGTCCAGCGACGCTCATTTCGTGGACTTCTAGCTACTCCGAGACCGGGGTGCTGGGGGCGGCGGCCTTGGCCTCGGCCGAGAAGGGCAAGAGAGCTTACGACGAATCGGTCAAGCAGCTCGTTCGCTTGATTTCATGGTTCAAGGATCGTCCCAAGGATCCGCGCCGCGACCTCCATCGTCGCCCACCGACGATGCCCATGCCCTGGGGCCAAGGCCCGTCGGATTCGTGATTCGAGGATCGGCGGGCGCGAGACTCTCGACCCGCGAAGGGGGTCGGGCTAGAATCATGTTAGATCGCGGAGTGAGCCCGCCCTACTCGTGCCCTTGAGATCCGCGCCCGCCACGATACCCCGCCGGGAGCCTGCCCCCGTGATGTGTCTCGCCCCTTTGCTCGCCTCCCTGGTGAGCGCGACGGTGACGGCCGATTCGGCGCTCGCCTCCTCCTTTGACTTCCATACCCGAGACCGCGTGGTCCTGGTCGGGGACGCCCTGATCGAGCGAGACGCCCGTTATGGGTGGCTCGAGACCCGCTTGACACTCGACAACGCGGCGAAAAACCTTACCTTCCGCAACCTGGGCTGGAGCGGAGACACCGTGGCGGGGCTCTCCCGAGCGGGTTTCGACCCCCCCGAGGCCGGTTTCCGCCAGCTCGTCGATCAGATCAAGGCGGCGAGTCCCACCGTGATCGTGTTTGGCTATGGAATGGCCGATTCGTTCGAGGGCAAGGCCGGGCTAGACCACTTCATCAAAGGTTATGAGCGGCTCCTGGACGCGGTCGCCCCCACCAAGGCACGGCTCGTCGTCCTTTCCCCGATCGCCCACGAGGACCACGGCCCGCCACTCCCCGACCCCGCTCCACACAACCGCATGCTCGAGCTCTACACCCAGGCCGTCGGGTCAATCGCGCGACGACGGGGGGCGTTTTACGTGGATCTCTTCACGCCGACACGGGTCAAGCGCCCGCGGTGGCTCACCGACAATGGCATCCATTTCACCGAAAAGGGCTATCAGGTGATGGCGGACCTCGTCGCGGGCGCTCTCGAGGGTCGGCCGGGTTCGGTCGCCCCCTTCGTTGAGATCACCCAAGGGGGCAAGGCGACCACGAGTGACCATCTCCAGGTGAGGAGCCTCCACGTCGAGCCTGGCCGGATTCGCTTCACCCTGATCCGCGGCCTCCCTGGCGAGCCCCCGCCGAGGGTCGCGGTCGCCGGCCTCAAGCCGGGGCGCTATCGCCTGGCCGTCGAGGGCCGGGTGGTCGCCGACGGATCGGCCGAAACGTGGGCCGGCGGCATTCTCGTGGAGGCCGGCCCCGATCACGACCAGATCGAGCGACTGCGAACGCGAATTCAACGCAAGAACGTGCTCTTCTTCGACCGCTGGCGGCCCCAAAACATCACCTATCTGTTCGGATTTCGCAAGCACGAGCAAGGCAACAACGCCGTCGAGATCCCACGGTTCGACCCCTTGATCGCGGACGCCGAGCGCGAGATCCAGGCCCTCTCAGGGCTCGTGCCACGGGTCTACGAACTCAAACTCGGGGACGAGGAGCAATCACGGTGAGCAAGCGACATCTCGCGTGGACAACCCTGGTCGGTTTGATGGTGCTCGTGATCCTGGCCTGGCCGAGGGCCGCGAGCGCCCAGCGCGCCCCGTTCACGATCCCGGACCCCGATCCCGAGATCGAGCGCGAGTCCTTCATCGTCGCCGACGGCTTCGAGGTGAATCTCTACGCCGCCGACCCCATGATTCATAAGCCGATTCAGATGAATTTCGACGCCCGGGGGCGGCTCTGGATCGCGAGCTCCGAGGTTTATCCCCAGATCAAGCCAGGGCAAGAGGCCAACGATAAGATCCTGGTCGTCGAGGACGCCGACGGCGACGGCCGGGCCGAGAAGACCAGCGTGTTCGCCGACGGCCTGCTGATCCCCACCGGCGTCGAGCCCGGCGACCATGGCGTCTATGTCGCCGCCAGCACCGAGCTCTTGCACCTGAAGGACACCGACGGCGACGGCCACGCCGACCAGAGACGGGTCGTGCTCTCGGGCTTCGGCACCGAGGACACCCACCATATCCTGCATACCCTCCGCTGGGGTCAGGACGGGCTTCTTTACTTTAACCAATCGATCTATATTCACAGCCATGTCGAAACCCCCTGGGGCGCGCGCAGGCTGGGTGGTGGGGGAATCTGGCGGTTCCGACCCAGCACGATGGAGCTCGACGTCTTCATCCGGGGGCTGGTGAATCCCTGGGGCCATCACATGGACGATTTTGGCCAGTCGTTCGCCACCGACGGCGCCGGCGGGGAAGGGATTAATTATTGCCTTCCGGGCGCTTATTACACGACCGCGCCGGACGCCGTCCGGGTGTTGGCGGGGCTTAATCCTGGGAGCCCCAAGGACTGCGGGCTCGAGATCGTGAGCGGACGGCATTTGCCGGAATCGTACCGCGGCAGCCTGATCACCTGTGATTTCCGCGGCAATCGTGTGTGTCGCTACACCGCGAGCGACGATTTCGCCGGGTTTTCAGCGCGCGAGGGGACCGAACTGGTGAAGACGCGGCACGTCGCGTTTCGCCCGATCGACGTCAAGATGGGTCCCGATGGCGCGATCTACATCGCGGACTGGTATAACCCGATCATCCAGCACGGCGAGGTGGATTTTCGCGATGATCGCCGCGATCATTCGCGGGGTCGGATCTGGCGGGTGACGGCCAAGGGTCGGGCGCTGGTGCCGCGGCCGCGTCTCGAGGGGGAACCGGTTGTCGCCCTGCTCGATGCGCTGCGAGCGCCCGAGGAGTGGACCCGCCGTCACGCCAAGCGGGTGCTGGCCGAGCGCCCGATGAGCGAGGTCGTGCCCGCTCTTGGAGCCTGGGTCAAGGCCCTCGACTCCAAGGACGCCGGCTTTGACCATGATCGCCTGGAAGCGCTGTGGGCCTACGAGGCCGTCGGTCGGCTCGCCCCCGATCTGCTGTCGGAGCTCTTGCATTCGAGCGACGGCCGAATTCGCGCGGCCGCCGCGCGGGTGGCCGTGGTGATGAGCGACCAGATCCCGGATCCTGTCTCGTTGATTGGACCCCTGGCCCAGGACGAACATCCCCGCGCGCGGCTCGAGGCCGTGCGTGGGCTCGCGAAATTCCCGACCCCGCGCGCCGCCGATCTGGCGATGTCGGCCCTCGACTTGCCGATGGATCGTTTCCTAGACTATGCCCTTTGGCTGACCGCCCGGCAGCTCGAGCCCGCCTGGCTTCCCGAGGTGTTGGCCGGGCGATTTGACTTTGGCGGGAAGCCCCAGCGGCTGGCCTACGCGCTTCTGGCCGTGGGCTCGCCCGAGGTGGTGAAGCCGCTCCTGGCCCTGCTCAAGAACGGTCGGCTCCCCGATGATCTTCGCGACCGCGCCGAGCAGCTCATCGCCGCGCAGGGCGATTCCGCCGCTCTAGGCGTGATGTTTGATGAGGCACTCGGCGGTCGTGGGGTCTCGCGATTACTGACCGCGCTTGAGCGAGGTGCCCGTCAGCGAGGAGTCCGCCCGACGGGGGATCTGGGGCGGCTGAGTGTCCTTTTCAGGAATGACAACGTGGAGGTGGGGCTCGCGGCGATTCGCCTGGCGGGGGCCTGGAAAGAGGGAAGCCTGGTAGCTCCCTTGATCGAACTCGCGACGGGTGAAACGACGACGAACGAGCTCCGCGGGGCGGCGATTGAGGCCCTGGTGGAACAGGGGGGCGAGCAGGCGCTCAAGGCCGTCGAGTCGCAAGCGATCGCCCGTGGTTCGCGTGACGTTCAGGCTCGGGTGCTTTCGGCGCTGGTGGCCCGCGACCCGGCGGCGCTCGCGGCCCGGGTCGCGCGGTGGCTGGCCGCGCTGCCGGCCGAGCAGGCTGGGCCAGCCCAACTGGTGCTCGCCCGCGTGCTCGAGCGCAAGGGTGCCCCCGAGACTCTGGCTCGCGCCCTGGACGCCATTGAGCCCACAATGGCCCCGGACCTGGCCAAGCTGCTTGTGAGGCGGACCAGCGCCGTCGGGCGTCCCGAGCCCCGGCTCACGGCCGCCTTCACGCGCGCGGGTCGACTGGCGGCCGCGCGAAAGCCCCTCACCGCGGCGGAGACCGCCGCTCTCGCGACCGAGGTCGCCAGCCACGGCGACCCCGCCCGGGGCGAGGCGGTCTTTCGCCGCGCGGATCTCGGCTGCCTGAAATGCCACGCCATCGCCGGCGCGGGGGGGCGCGTCGGGCCGGGGCTCGAAAGCGTCGGCGCGAGTGCCCAGGTCGACTATCTGATCGATTCGATCCTGGAACCCTCCAAGGCCGTCAAGGAAAACTATCACTCCCTGGTGGTCGCCACGTCCGATGGCAAGGTCCACTCAGGCATCAAGATCCGCCAGGGCGACCGCGAGCTCGTCCTGCGCGACGCCAACGACGCCGAGGATGTGATCCCCCTCGATTCCATCGACGAACAAAAACCTGGCGAATCGCTCATGCCCGCCGGCCTGGCCGACGGGCTTACGCGGGGCGAGCTGGTCGACCTCGCGCGGTTTCTCTCGGAACTGGGCAAGGTCGGCGCCTACGCGGTCGGCACGGATCGCGTCTTTCGCGCGTGGCGAGTGCTGGACCACGCCGTCGATTCCAACGCGGTCGGGGTGCTCCTCAAGGGCAAGTTGCATGGGCAGGAGGGCGATCTTCCCTGGATCCCGGCCTACACCACCGTCGCGGGCCGCTTGCCAACGCCGGATTGGAGCGAGCAGGCACTCTCGGCTCGGAAGGATCGATCGCCTCTCTTCGCCGTGGCCCACGCCCGGCTCGAGGTGACGACCCCTGGCCGGGTCCGGCTCGCGTTCGATTCGCTCGACGGGCTGGTCCTCGCCATCGACCACGCGCTGATCGACCCGACCGCGAAAGGCGATCGCGCGGTCGAGGTCGAGCTCGCTCGTGGAATCCACGAGCTCGGCGTCGCCATCGATCTCCAGGCGCGTCATGATGGTCTTCGCTGCGTCCTTGAGGACGCGCCCGGCTCGCCCGCTCGTGCCCAGGTTGTCGTGGGGAAATAGGGGTGACTGGTCCCCGTCGCTCGAGCGGCTCGCGCGCGGGAGGGCGAGAGATGGCGAGACGTGAGCTGAAAAGCAAGATCCGGTCCGGCCCCTGACTCGGAGTCCAGGTTCCCCATGCGATTCACCGAGTTGGCCCAGGCGATCGGCGCTCTTGATCCGGCCAGTCCTCGTTATGCCACCGAGGTCGTGGACCAGGTTTTGGCGCTGTCGCGGGCGGCTCGGGCCAGCGACGTTCACTTTCAGCCTGGCGCGGAGGGCCTCGAGCTCCGGTTTCGGGTCGACGGCATCCTGCACCATGCCGCCACCTTGCCGGCCAAGCTCGCCCCCAACGTCGTCGCCCGGCTCAAGGTCCTAGCCGACCTCTTGACCTACCGCGCCGACATTCCCCAGGAAGGGCGCGTGAAGACCGCGCCGGGCGCGCTCGAGATGCGGCTCTGCACGTTTCCCACCGTCCTTGGCGAGAAGGCCGTGGTGCGGCTGTTCGCCGATCCTGGGCGGTATCTGACCCTAGGCGAGCTCGGTCTGCCGGAGGACGTGGCGGCGTTTCTGTCGCGAGCGATCGAGGCGACCTCGGGGGGGATCGTGATCTCGGGTCCCGCCGGCAGCGGCAAGACGACCACGCTTTACGCTTGCCTTCGCGAGATCGCCGCTCGCACCGCCGGGACGCGGGCCCTGGTCTCGCTCGAGGACCCGGTCGAATCGATCGTCGCCGGGGCGGCTCAGTCGCAGGTGAACGCGGCCTCCGGGTTCACCCTCGAGCTTGGTCTCAAGTCGCTCTTGCGTCAGGACCCCGAGGTGATCGCGATCGGCGAAATCCGCGACCCCGTCACCGCCGGGATCGCGCTCCAGGCCGCCCTAACCGGGCATTTGATCCTGACCACCTTCCACGCTGGCGGCGTCTGCGAGGTCCTGGGCCGGTTGCTCGACATGGGGCTTGAGCCGTACGCGATTCGGAGCGGAGTGCGCGCGATCGTCGGCCTCAAGCTCGCGCGCAAGCTCTGCGAGTGTGCCCGGCTCGCCCAGAGTCCCGACGACTTGCTGGGGCTCGGCGTCACGACCGCCAAGGTCCCGGTCGGCTGCCCACGATGCGGCGAAACCGGATACCTTGGCCGAACCCTCCTGGCCGAGATGCTCGATACCGAGATCGACGGGGTCGCCCAGGCGATCCTCAAGCGAACCGACGTCCGCGGGCTCGAGGCCGAGGCCCGCTCCTCGGGCATGATCGACGCCCGCGCCCGCGCCCTGGCCGCCGTCGAGGCCGGCCTGACATCCCCCGCCGAGGTCCGTCGGGTCCTGGGGCTCGGCCGGTAAAACCGCCCTGGCCGACGAAAAAATCGCCGGCTTTCCATGATCCTCTTGACACCCTCGTACAAGTGTGGTGTACTCGGGTAATACAAATGTCGTTGTGGGTCGTGGGGAAGGGGCGAGTGATGGCGGACGGGCGGGTGGGAAGCTCGATCTCGATCGACGAACTGGTGCTTTTGAACCAGGAGATCGCGGCGCTCGTGCGGGCGGGAACGCCCTTGGAGCGGGGCTTGCTGTTGGCGGGTCGGGACGTGCGAGGGCGGCTGGGTCGGATCGCCCAGGCGATCTCGGCGCGAATGAGCCAGGGTGAGAGCCTGCTGTCGGCGCTTGAGCACGAGCGCGACGCGATCCCCCCCTTGTATCGCGCGGTCGTCGAGGCCGGGGTGCGATCCGGGCGGCTGCCGACGGCGCTCGAGGGGCTGACCCGCTATGTCCGCGGATATTCGGAGGCCCGGTCCGCGATCGGGATCGCGCTTTGGTATCCGATCTTGATCGCGTCGGTGGCGTATGGTCTCTTCCTGGGGATGAGCACCCTGATCGCCCCTCGATTCGTCGATGCGTTTCCCTCGCTCGGCATCGAGCCCCCCGCGACCTTGAACCTGATCAGCCGGGTGGGGCGGGCGAGCCACGTCTGGTGGCCGGTGGGGCCGATCCTCTTGATCTTGATCGTGATCGCCTGGATCGTCTCGGGCCGGGCGGCCCGGTTCCAGAGCTGGGCCTGGGGCCTTCCCAGGCTGATGCCGGGGATGAAACCGCTCATGGCGGATTACGAGACGGCCAATTTCGCGGAGTTGCTCGCGCTTTTACTTGAGCATAGCGTTCCCTATCCCGCCGCCATTGTCCTGGCGGCCCAGGCGACCGGCGACCGCGCGATGATCGCCGCCGCGACCCTGGTCGCCGCCGCCCTTGAGCGTGGGCAAACCCCGGGCGCTGCCCTGGACGGGGTCAAGGCCGGCGTGTTTCAACCGATGCTCCGCTGGGCCATGACCTCGACCCCGGACTCGGGCTCGCTGCCCGAATCGCTCGCCGGCATGGCCGATCATTATCGCTCGCGGGCGCGGCACCGGGCCGAGGCGATGCGGATCTTTCTCCCGTCGCTGCTTCTGGTCGTCCTGGGGGGTGGGGCGGCCCTTGTCTATGGCCTGTCGCTGTTTCTCCCCCTGGTCGACCTCCTCACGAAACTGAGCTTTGAATGATGATTCACCAAGCCGACGACTGCTCGGGAGGTCCACGATGAGCTCCGCGCGATTGAACGGTCCGGAGTCGAGCGAGCTCGCGCGGCAGGTCTCGAGCCTGGCCAGGTCCGGCGTTCCCCTGGGACGAGGGATGGAGGCGCTCGCGCTTGAGCTCCCTCGAGGTCGGCTGCGAGACTCGTTCCTGGAGCTGGCCGGCTCGCTGGAATCGGGGCTCTCGCTCGAGCAAGCGATCGGCGACCATTCCCACCGCTTTCCGTCGCACTTGCGGGGGCTGGCGATCGCCGGCGCGCGGACCGGCCGGCTGGGCGAGACGCTCGCCAGGCTCTCGGGCTATCTCGGCGTGGAGGACGAAATCAAGCGTGGGCTCAGGCTGCGCCTGGCGTACCCCGCCCTGACGCTAGTCGGGACCTTCTCGATTTTTCTCTTTATTTGCCTCGTGGTCGTCGATCAGTTCAAGTCGATCTATCGAGATTTTAACATCCCCCTTCCTTTCCTCACGGTGGCGCTCCTGGACGTGGCCCGGATCGTGACCGTGATGCTCGTCCCCTCCCTGGTCGTGACCGGGCTCGTCTTGGCGGGTTGGCTTTTGGGGCGGTTGGTCTTGAGCGAGGCTCGCTGGCGATCGCTCGCGGCGCGGATGCCGGTGGTGGGGACGCTCTGGCGGACGATCACGCTGGCCGAGTTTTGCCACCTGCTCGGCGTGCTGCTGGAGAGCGATCTTTCCTTGACCGAGGCGATCCCGCTCGCGGCGGAGGGGGCGCGCGACGCCGAGTTCGAAGCCGCGGCCCGTCGCATGGCCGGCGACGTGACCGGGGGGGCCTCGCTCGCCCGGGCGATGGCGGACGCCCGGATCTTTCCCCCGGGTCTCCCTCGCCTGATCCATTGGGCTGAGTATCATATGAGCATTCCCGAGGTATTGCACATGGCCGGCTCGATGTTCGAGGCCAGGGCTCGCGCCCAGGCCGACATCGTGGGGGTGATCGCCGCCGGGATTTGCATGCTGTTCGTCATCCTTCAGATGTTGGTCATCCCCGCGCTGTTTCTGCCCCTGATCACGCTCATCAGTCGACTCTCGGGTTGAATCGCGCTGGGGATCGTGGGTGAATTTCGTGGCAAAGGAGCCGGACTTGGACGTTTTTTCCGCTGAAACAACGCTCGATCAGTCGAAGCCCGGCCCGGTCGACCCTCTGGAATTCGCGCTCGACGCCAAGGCGATGTCGCTCGACCCCCGCGCTGTCGGAGGGGGGTGGGGGCTGAGGCACCTGATGGGGCTGATTCTGGTCGAGGGGGTGTTGCTCTGGCTGGTGACGCTCCTGGGCGTGATCGTGGTGGTCGGCGGGATCGTCATCCACGTCGTGGCGTTCGTGGGGATTGGGATTCTGGCCTCGCGGACGCGGGTTTCCCGCCAGGGGGCCCTGCTGAAGGCCCTTTCGATCGCGGCGGAAAAGGGGATGCCGCTGGCCCCGGCGGTCGCGGCCTTCGCCGACCAGGACCGTGGGTCGGCCCGTCGGCGGGTGATGGCGCTGGCGGCCGCGCTCAACCAGGGGCAAAGCCTGTCGGAGGCGCTCACCCACTCCCGCAAGCTCGTCTCGAGCGACGCCGTCCTCCTGATCAACGCCGGCGAGGATTCCGGCCAGCTCCCCCAGGCCCTCGAGGCCGCCGCGTCCTGCCGCGCGGCCCACTATCCGCTGTGGCTCGCGATCGCCGGCCGATTCGCGTACATCCTGGCCCTGATGATCGCGCTTCAGACCATCGTGTCGTTCATCCTGTACTTTATCGTCCCCAAATTCGAGGCGATTTTTCGCGATTTTGGGGTCTCGCTCCCCCAGGCCACCGTGATGGTCATCGACATCAGCCACCTGATCGTCAAGTATTTTTACCTGGTGGTCCCCCTGTTGATCCTCGAGGTCAAGCTCCTCATCTTCCTTCCCGTCTCGCTGGCGGGCTGGGGCAAGTTTCAGGTGCCGATTTTCGATCGCTTCCTGGTCCGCCGCCACTCAGCGCTTTTGAGTCGGGCTCTCGCTCTCTACGTCGCGGCGGGGAGGCCAATTAGCGGCGGGTTGGAATTCGTGGGCGAGGCCTACCCGACCCGATGGTTTCGCGAGCGGGTGAAACTGGCGAGCCGCGACGTCCAGCAAGGGCTCGATTGGGTCACCGCCCTCGAACGCCACCAGGCCATTCGCCCGGTCGACGCCGAGGTCCTACGCTCGGCCCATGCCGTGGGCAACCTGGGCTGGGCTCTCGAGGAACAGGCCGAGCGCAACGAGCGCAGGCTCGCCCAACGCGTGCAACTGATCCTCGTGACCCTGTTTCCGATGCTTTTGCTCATGATTGGATTCGTGGTCTTCGTGATCGCCCTGGGATTCTTCGCCCCGTTGGTCAAGCTCATTTCGGAGCTTTCGTCGGTATGATAACACCATGTAGTCATAAGAGGAGTGTGCGTCGAGGCTCGCTCCTGCTCGAGTCCGCCCTCGCCCTGATGATGCTCGTGATGGCGATGAC
>JAKBAP010000539.1 GCA_021808995.1 Planctomycetota bacterium
CGCGGTCTTGATCGCGCTCCTGCTCCCCGCCGTGCAGGCGGCGCGCGAAGCCGCCCGTCGCGCTCAATGCGTCAACAACCTCAAGCAAATCGGCCTGGCGATGCACAACTATCACGACGGCCAGGGTTCGCTCCCTCCCGGCGTGAAGGGCTGCTGCTGGGGCACGTGGCTCGTGTTCGTGCTCCCCTACATTGAGCAATCGAACATGTTCAATGCGTGGAACTTCGTCGGCAACGACCGCTACGAAGGCATGGGAATTCAGCCGAGCGGGATGTTCCGCTACGCCGGCGCGGCCAACACGACGGTGACCTATCGTCGCGTGAGCTCGTATTACTGCCCCAGCGATCCCAACAATCAAAACATTGTCGGGATTGGTCAGGTCACCTCGCAAAACTATGTCGTGAACTTCGGCAACACGATCGTGACCCAAAACCAATACTATCTCTACAACGGGCTGAAGCTGCCGTTCCTGGGTGCCCCGTTCACCGACATGGGGGCCCCGGACAGCGACATCACCGCCGGCACCCAACAGGCCAGCGCGGCCGGAACCGTCAATTTCGCCGGCATCCCCGACGGGCTGTCGAGCACTATGCTCACCTCCGAGATCTTGGTCGGCAGTGGCTGGGACCTTCGTGGATTCTCATGGTGGGGCTACGCGGCCGAGTTCACCGGGCTCTTGCCTCCCAACTCGACCTCGCCCGACGTCCTTCAGGGCGCGAGCTATTGCGGTAGTATCCCCCCCAACCCGCCCTGCACCGGGGCCACCGGGGCACAAAGCTCTGGCGGCGTCTACACCGGCCTCGGGATGACCAACGACGTCCGTAGCAAGCATCCTGGCGGGGCCAACGTCGGCATGGCCGATGGCAGCGTTCGCTTCATCAAGAATTCCGTCAACCCCTATACCTTCCAGAGCTTGTCCTCTACCAAGGGCAGCGAGATCATCAGCTCCGACGCCTATTGATCGGTGCCAAGCTTGGAACCATCCCTCGCCCGGTCGCGACGACCAGGTGAATTTGGTCCCGAGGAAATCCTAACCCAGGCGCCATGGTCGCGACACACGGCCATGGCGTCTTCGTTTTGGTGGTAAGCACGAAAGTTCCCCAGGATTTGGCCCACTAGGGTGAAGGATCGTTGTCATGGAACACACCCGAACCCCCCAGGGAGACCACGACCACGACCCAGGCGCGCGCGCGACCGCCCGTGGTCTCGGCCCCCTTTCGGTTTTCCCGCTCGCGATCTGGTGCGGTCTGGCGGTTGGGACGCTCGAGGTCGTGATCGTCGTCATCCGCAAGCAGTTCGTGGACCTGAATCGGCTTTACTGGATGCCGCGCCAGTTCTTGTGGCTGACGCCGATCGCCGACGTGGCGATCTTCGCGGGGCTAGGAGTGGTTCTTGGCGTGGTCGCCGTGATGGGTCGGCCTGGTCGATGGCTGGCGAGCCGGCTGCTCTTCGCGATGGCTCTCTTACCGTTGTTCTGGGTCGCTTTTCCCAGGATTTACGGGCCGGCGGGGGTTTTGTTTGTCCTAGGAGCGGGGATTCGCCTGACCTCGGTCATTGAAGGCCGGGGGCCTTGGTTCCGACGATTCGTCGTCTGGAGCACGCCGATTTTCGTGGTCTCTCCCATGCTTTTCGCGGCATGGACCTTGGGTGGCGATGCCCTGGCGGCCAGGCGCGAGGCCGGCCGGCCGGTCCCGACGGGCTCGCGCCCAAACGTGCTGTTCGTCGTGCTCGACACCGTGGCGGCCGGCCATCTTGGTCTCTATGGATATGGGCGGCCCACCTCTCCCACTCTGGGCTCGCTCGCGGAGCGCGGAACCCGGTTTGGCCGGGCGGTCGCGCCGTCGTCTTGGACGCTCCCGTCTCATGCAAGCTTTTTCACGGGTTATTGGCCGCATGAGGTCTCGGCCGGCTGGCTGACGCCACTCGATCGATCCCGCCCCACGCTCGCGGAATTCCTGGGCAAGCGCGGATACGCGACCGCCGGATTCGTCGCCAACAACTGGTATTGCGCGGCCGATTCGGGGCTCGGCCGGGGGTTCACCGTCTATCGCGATTACATTCTTCCCGACCTGGCCTCGTTCAAATGGGCCGTCCTGGTCGATCGGCCCCTCGAGGGCCTGCGGGTGATCGACCACTTCATCCGAGAGCGGTTTGGGCTCGATTTTCTCCGCCCGCTCGCTCGCGACCTCTGGTGGCGATTCAACTCGGGTAATCGTAAGGAGGCGGCCCAGGTCAACTCCGAGTTCCTGAGCTGGCTGGACCAGCGAGCCGAGCCCAGCCGGCCGTTTTTCGCGTTCCTCAATTATTACGACGCCCATTATCCCTACGAGCTCTCGGCCGGCGGCGTCCATCGCTACGGCCTGCGCCCACGCGACAAGCGCGAGCTCGAGCTCATCCAAAACTGGCGCACGGTCGATAAGCGTAACCTCGAGCCCCGCGAGGTCGATTTTGTCCGTGATTCCTACGACGACTGCGTGGCCTCGCTCGACGAGCAGCTTGGCCTGCTGGTCGATGAGCTCGATCGGCGGAGGATGCTGGAAACCACCTGGCTCGTGGTGCTCTCGGATCATGGCGAGAGCTTTGGCGAGCATCCCGGCGATTTTGGCCACGGGACGACACTCTATCAGACGCAGCTCCACGTGCCTCTGGTGATCGTGCCGCCCAAGGGAACAGGGGCTCGCAAGGTCATCGACGATACGATCAGCCTCCGTGATCTCCCGGCGACGATCGTGGATCTGCTCGGTTGGGGCTCGGAAGCTCGGTTCCCGGGTCGATCCCTGGTCGGCTTCTGGGATTCTCGAGTGAAGACAACGGGCGATCCCTCGCCCGCCCTGGCGGAGGTGGTTCCCACCGACCCGGTGGAACCGGACCCAGCCAAGGTCATGGCCGCGCGTGAGGTCTGGTCGTCACTGACTCGAAACGGGTGGGTCTACCTCAGACGCGAGGGACGTAGCGCGGACGAACTCTACCACCTGGAAAATGACCCCGGCGAGCGTCTGAATCTCGCCGCCGACCCCGGCGAACGAGCCCGGCTCGAGGAAATGCGGGGAATCCTGAATCGGCTCACCGGCGGGCCACTCTCGCGCGATCAGTTCCAGCCGTGAGCGAGGGTGTCAAGAATCGGGCTCGGTCGATCGTCCCTCGACGCGGCAAATAATGCATTTGAGATAATCTGTTTCGAGG
>JAKBAP010000540.1 GCA_021808995.1 Planctomycetota bacterium
CGAGCTGCTGCGGCTCAAGCCCAAGCTAGGCGTCCCGGACCCCAGGCTCGAGCTCGGGCTCGAAAACTGCGACCTCTGCGGCAACAGCCTGTTTCGTGACGGATACGACTCCTCGCCCCCCGAGCCTAGGGTCTTCATTCATCCCAAGATCGCCGGCGAATATCCCCCGTCGCCGATCGAATCGGTCCTCACGCCGCTCGCCGCCGACATCGCCCTGGCCGCGACCAAGGCCGCGATCCCCAGCTCGAACGGAACCCCCAAGGCCGCCCCGGCCGACAACGAGGCCCTGGTCCAGGCCATCACCGATCAGGTCATGCGAGCCCTCTCGGGGGCCGGCCGCTAACCGGTCGTCCCGCCTAGCTTGTGAAATCACATACAGATAGATGGATTGGAGTAGGTGACATGAGAGTCAGTATCATCGGTGGTGGGGGATTGGTCGGCTCCTCGACGGCCTTCGCCCTTCAGTGCGGGGGCGTGGTCGACGCGATCGACCTGATCGACGCGAACGCCGATCTGGCCCAGGGGCAAGCCCTTGATTTGCTCCACGGCGCGTCACTGGTCGCCGATCAGCGGATCGCGGCGGCCGGGTACGAGGCGATCCCCGAGAGCGACGTGATCGTGATCACCGCCGGCCTCAGGCGCAAGCCCGACGAGAGCCGGCTGGACCTGATCAATCGCAACGTCGAGCTGTTTCTTGGTATCCTGGGCCAGGCGGCGGCGGCCGGGCTCAAGCGCGAGGCGATCGTGGTCGTCGTGTCGAATCCTGTCGATGTGCTCACGTATTTAGCCGTGAAAAAGCTGGGCCTGCCGGCGTCGCGAGTGATCGGGCTGGGGACTGTGCTGGACACGGCCCGGTTTCGGAGCCTGATCGCGCGGGAGCTGGCGTTGCCGCCGACCCAGGTGACGGCGATGATCCTGGGCGAGCATGGCGACAGCATGGTCCCGGTCTGGTCGGCCGCGCAGGCCGCGGGATTGCCCCTCGAGCGGTTCCCCGGCTGGAGCGCGAGCCACGCGGAGGCGTTTTTCAAGAAGACAAAGGGGAGCGGTGCCGAGGTCATCAAGCTCAAGGGGGGGGCGGGCTACGCGGTCGGTCTCTCGATTCGCGAGGTGGTTCACGCCATCGCCCTGGATTCGCGGCGAATCCTGCCGGTGTCGAGCCTGGTGAACGGCCCCTACGGCGTCCACGACGTCTGCTTTTCGATTCCCACGGTGGTCGGGCGTAAGGGGGTGCTCCAGACCCTCGAGATCGAGCTCTGGCCAAAGGAGATGCAGGCCATGGGCCAGTCGGCGACGGTCCTCAAGGAGACCATCGCGGCCGTGTACAAGAACAATCCCAAGGCCGCCGACGGCGTCGCCCCGGCCAAGAGCCCCAGCCCGACGACGGGGTCCACTTCCCGTGTGACCGTCAGCGGGGCGGGCTCGAACCATAAGCCCACCCCCAGGGTCACGATCTCGGGCGGCGGGAAGGGGCGCTAGTCGCATGCTCAAGTCACTCGATCGCAAGCTCGCGGCCATCCACGCCGATTCCCGATGCCGCGAGTTCATCATCGCCGACGCCAAGGACGCCGACATGGCCGCCGGCCTGGGCGCGCCCGGCCTCTCACCCGAATCCCACCCGGGCGAGGTCCGGTTCAAGACGCTCGAGCAATACCGCGAGCAAATGCGCTTGATCACCCGCTCCGGGTTGGTCGACATCATGCTCATGTCGGCAAGTTCAAGTTACGCCCTCACCCTTCACGAGCGACTCTTCGACAATTCGCCCGTGACCCCCGCCGTCCGCGCCAACGACACCACCGACATCCATCTCGCCCGCGGCGGGCGCTATCACGAGAGCCCCTCTCGCCCCTTTCGCACCGCCAGCATCGACCATATTCAGTGCGGCAAGCTCGACTGCTCGCCCGAGGAACGCTCGCTCGGCGCGAATCTGGGCCTCTACAGCGTGACCTTTAACAACGACCTCGATCACGACCAGGCCACGCTCGAGCGATTCCACGAATTCCGCGAGGAAGCCGAGCGAAAAGGCTTTCGGTACTTCCTCGAGGTCTTCGACCCCAACATGGCCGGCACGATCGCGCCGGAGATCCTACCACGGTTCCTGAACGACATGATCACCCGGATGCTGGCGGGCGTCGCCCCGGCCGGCCGGCCCGTCTTCCTCAAGGTCGTCTACCACGGACCAAAGGCCATGGAAGAGCTGGTGCGCTACGACCCCCACCTGGTGGTCGGCGTCCTGGGGGGCTCGGCCGGAACCACGCGCGACGCGTTCCAGCTCATTCACGACGCCCAGAAATACGGGGCGCGGGTGGCGCTCTTCGGCCGAAAGATCAATCAAGCGGAAAACCAGCTCGCGTTCGTGCATTTCTTGCGGCTGATCGTCGATGGGGTGATCCCCCCGGCCGAGGCCGTCCGGGCCTATCACGCGGTGCTCACGCGGCTGGGGCTCAGGCCGCATCGGCCGCTTGACGTCGACCTTCAGGAAACAACCCAGTCCATGAGCTACTCGGGCGGGACGAGCACCCAAGTCGTCAAGCCGGCCCTGGCGACGGTCCCGGCCCCCGCCCCGACGGTGCCCGCGCCCAAGCCCCGCGGCTGCCACCCCCCCGCCGCGCCAACCCCCACGGCACCAGCCCCTTGCTCATGCCACGGCACGCGGATCGTCACCGAGTCGCTCCCCGCCGCCGGGCGAAAAACCCTCTATTCCCCAGCGCCTCGCCCCTCCTGGAACAGCGCTCCCGACTTCGCCCGCATGTCGGCTCCCGAACGGCTCGCCTATCATCTCGATCGGCTCGGACTAGGGCGCTGATTCCAGGCCGCGTCTCGAGTATGCTAAACAGCCCTCTCATGAACCGCGTCCTTACCCCTGGAGAGCCGCTCGATGCGCCTACGCCGCACGCTCGCTTGGTCACTCTTCGCGCTCGCCATCACCGCCCCGACGTCGTCCCATGGCCAAGGGCTCGAATATGTTCGCGCCAATTATACTAAATATGAATATCAGATCCCGATGCGCGACGGCGTCAAGCTGTTCACCGCCGTCTACGTCCCCAAGGACGCCTCGAGGCGCTACCCGATCATGCTCAGCCGGACCCCCTATACCGTGATGCCCTATGGCGAGGACGCCTACAAGGCCGACCTCGGCCCCTCGCCACGGTTCGCCATCGAGGGATATATTTTCGACTATAA
>JAKBAP010000541.1 GCA_021808995.1 Planctomycetota bacterium
ACGAAGGTGACGCTGGTCATGATCCGGTCGGCGACCCACGCCGGCAGGACCGAGATCAACCCCGCGAGCGCCAGATGGCCCGTCCAGTTGGGGATCGGGTCCCAGTGGACCTCGAAAATGCCCGCGTAAGGCGAGTGGTCGGTGAACGACCAGGCCAGGATCCGCGCATTGTAGGCATGGGCCGGTCCATCCTGGGTAATGAACCACGAGGCCGTCCAGATCGCCGCGAGCGAGGGGGCGACCGAGCCGGCCAGAATGAGCCAGCCCCGTATCAGGGTGGATGGGACTCGGGGGGCGGGATCGTGGCTGGTCGATTCGGTGGTTGTTGGGGTCACGTCGATCCTTCACCTCGAAACCGCCGAGTAGCCCCGCGTGATCCCTCCTGGGCGCGATTGGCACTCGACCAGAACGACTCTCCCGAACCGACTGGTATACCGAGGAATGGCCCGCGATGCGAGCCCTTCCCAGGTAGACCAGCCGGCCCGGGATCGGGGGCGTGACGAACGGACTGACGACCGCATGTGAGCCCAGAAGACGCCGGCCCCTCGTGAAACGAAGCGCCGACGGCCCCCTTGACACGATCGCGGCCGCTGTTGCGCGGCAAGGTCCAAAATCAGTTCAACCCGCTCCACGCTCACGCGAGGAGAGTCGCCGGGCAACGAAAGACCCGGCCTGGCGATACCCAGACTATAACGCGCGATCCCGGCCCTCGATAAAAAATCGCCCCCTCTCGAACGCCGTGCCCACCGACCAGGGATGATCCCGCTCGGGTCTCTTGATCTCGCCAACAAAGGCGACCATACTTCTCATTGCGCTCGATCGATCGCATGGCTCGACTTTCGTTCCCTCCGCGAGTCCACTCGTTTCCAATGACGCCAAGACTCCATTCCGTGGTCTGCCCGTCGAGCGTCGTTCCGTCGAGGCGTGATGGGTTGGCGCTCGCGCTCGCGTTCGTGGTGGTCGCGCTCGCGTTTTCTCTCGAGGAGCGACCTGGGGGGCGATTGGCCATGTTCGGTGTTGAGGGGCTTACGTTGCCCAACGTCTGTGCGTCGCGTATTGTTCTGGGAACGACGTGTCCGGGCTGTGGGCTCACTCGGTCGATCGTCAGGCTGGCGCACGGCGATTGGCGTGGCTCGTGGCGGATTCACCGCCTGGGATTTCCGACAGCGCTCTTGATCCTGGCCCAGATACCCTATC
Source organism: Planctomycetota bacterium (assembly GCA_021808995.1). GTDB lineage: Bacteria > Planctomycetota > Planctomycetia > Isosphaerales > Isosphaeraceae > JAKBAP01. The sequence continues at coordinate 1,198 of JAKBAP010000541.1, forward strand.
GACTGGTCGTCATGGGGCGGCGCATGGGGCCGTCCTTCGTTCGCCGCCTGAACCGCGGCCAAGGGGCGTCTTGATGTTTCAAGCGGATTTCGTGAACGCCAATCCCCTCGCCGAGGCGCTTCCGCGGACTCGGGCGGCGGATCCGTGCGCGGTCGTGTTGTTTGGCGCGACTGGCGACCTGGCCCATCGCAAGCTTGTGCCGGCGCTTTTTCAGCTTGCCCGTGGCGGGAGCCTGCCCGCGGAATACGCGATCGTCGGCTTCGCGCGCCGCGACTGGACCGACGCCGAGTTTCGCGCCCAGTACCACCCCGCCCTGGGCAAGCATGGCGGACCGGATTTCGAGGAGGTCTGGGCCCGCTTCGCCCCCCGGCTCGTCTTCTCGCAGGGCGCTTTCGACGACCCCGCCTCGTACGCCGCCCTCAAGGAAACCCTCGACACCCTCGACCGCACCCACGGAACCGCCGGCAATCGCGTTTTTTACCTGGCTGTCGCTCCCGAATACTTCGCCACCATCATTCGCGGGCTGGGCGAGGCTGGCCTGATCTATCCCCGGCTTCAGGAATCACCCTGGAGCCGCGTCGTCATCGAAAAACCATTCGGCCGCGACCTCGCGAGCGCCCGCGAGCTCAATCGCGACGTCTCGCGAACCCTCGACGAGAGCCAGCTCTATCGCATCGATCATTATCTTGGCAAGGAGACCGTCCAGAACATCCTCGCCCTGCGGTTCGGCAACGGCATTTTCGAGCCGATCTGGAACCGCCTGCATGTCAAGGCCGTTCAGCTCACCGTGGCCGAGGAGGTCGGCATGGCTGGCGGCCGCGGGGGCTACTATGACACCGCCGGCGCGCTTCGTGACATGGTTCAAAACCACATGATGCAGCTCCTGGCGCTCGTGGCCATGGAGCCGCCGACGAACCTCAGCGCCGACGCCGTCCGCGACGAGAAGGTCAAGGTCCTCGAGGCGCTCCCGAGATGGCGGGCCGAGGACGTCTATCGATCGGTCGTCCGTGCCCAGTACTCGGCCGGCTCGATGCAGGGAAAGGAGGTCCCCGGCTATCACGAGGAAAAGGGGGTCGCCCCCAATTCGACGACCGAGACCTACGTCGCGATTCGCCTCGAGCTCAACAACTGGCGATGGGCCGGTGTCCCCTTTTTCCTGCGCACCGGCAAGCGGCTTCCGAAGCGGGCGACCGAGATCGCGATCCAATTCCACAAGCCTCCGACAGCCCTTTTCGAGGCCGAGGACGGCGGCCTGGGGGGCGCGAACGAGCTCGTGCTGCGGATCCAGCCCGACGAGGGGGCGAGCCTGCGCTTCGAGGCCAAGGTCCCCGGCTCCCGACGCAGGCTCCAGTCGGTCCGCATGGACTTTCGTTATGGTGCCTCGTTCGCGATCCCCACTCCAGAAGCCTACGAGCGCCTGTTGCTCGATGTGATGCTCGGTGATCCGACCCTCTTCACACGCACCGACGAGCTCGAGAACGCCTGGCGGTTCATGACCCAGATCCTTGACGCCTGGCACTCCCCCCAAGCGCCTCCACCCGACCACTATCCGGCCGGCACCTTGGGCCCCGAGTCCGCCGACAAACTGATCGCCGCCGATTCCACCCAGTGGCGACGGCTCTGAGCGATCACGACACCGATCGCGGATCGTAGTCCACCCCGATTCCTGAAGGTCGCCGACGGAGGGAATGAACATGTCCGACGCCGTTTCCACCGCGTTCCTGGAAGGTCAGGGGGTTCCCGTGGCCCTCGGCGATGTCGAGGCGGAGCTCATCCGGCTCTGGGGGCCCGCGGCGACCGAGGTCGGTGGCGACACGGAGGGTTCGCCCGCCGTCACCAGGGTCGTTCTCGCCAATCTGATCGTCGAATGCCTCGATGACTCGAGCCGGATCGCCGGAGTGCTCGAGACCGTCATGTCGCGGTATCCCTGCCGCGCCATCGTCCTTTGCCGCGACGATAGCCTCGATCGTCA
>JAKBAP010000082.1 GCA_021808995.1 Planctomycetota bacterium
ACGGCGGCGGCGACCCTTGAGGTCAAGCCCCGGCCGATGGCCTCGGTCGGCATTGACCCTGGCGCGATCCGACGGCTCGTCGCCGGCCCCCACGAGCTCGACGATCGCCGTCTGAGCCCGCTCCTGCGGGCGGCCGCCTCGTGGAAGCGGCGGGGCGAGTCCGGGCGCAGGGTCGTCGACCAGGTCTGCCTGGTCCCTGACGCCGATGCCTTCCTGGAGGCCCTCGCCGAATGGGACCAGGACGCCTTTTTCCCGATCCTTATCGATGAGCCAGCCTGGGTGTTGCCGTACTTGCGGGCGTTTCGGCCGGCTCGGGTCGTTCGTTACAAGGGGCGTGGCAAGCCGGCGGCCGACATCCTGGCGGGTTGGCGCCGCGCGGCCCTCGCCGTCGGGCGAGCATGGGGGCCGGCGGGTTTCGAGCCCAACCGGGAGGCCGACGACGTCCCACGAGCCCTCGACGCCATCATCCCTGCTCGACTCCAGGTCACCTCTCCTGGAGTCGTCCTCTCTTCACCGGGCGCGCCGATGCTCGCCGGCGCGGCCGCCTTGGCGGCGGGACGGTTCCAGCCCCTGATCCTGGTCGACCCTCCCACCAACCCCAGCGCGAAGCCGGGCGATCCGACGCGTGCCTGGGACTACGCGACCGTCCCTGGACTGGTCCAGGCCTGGGACTTCGTCCACGCGATCGAAGCCCGGATCTCCATCATCAGGCCACGCCATGAGCTCCTGGGCGACGATTGCGACTTTATCACCGTCGCCGGCGATTGGCCCTATCGGTTTCGTGTCGCCGCCAACCAGTTCGAGCCGGGGGAATATGCCCTTGATGACTTCATGGGGCGGATCCGGGATCGCGACGAGTCCAGCGATTGGTTGACGCGATTCAAGGGCCGCTGGGCCTTCGTCGGCCGGCTCACGGGCGACCCCGCCGCGAGCGTCGCTCACGCCATGGCCTCGCTGTTCCTTCAGCCCACGACCGCCCTTCTCTGGGATACATACGACCATAATCGGAAGCGCTGGATCGATTACAATCTCAACGGCGCGGCCCTGCGTTTCGCCCACATGCTGGGCGGGTCGAGCCACGTGGTCGCGCGCGATGGCGATCAGGCGACCCTGAATGATTGGCACGCCGCGATCGAGACGCGCCCTCACCCGGGTCTGGTCTTCCTGAATTCGACAGGCTCTCCCGATGGTTTCACGATCTCGGGAGGTCCGGGTCGGCCGGCGGATCTTCCCTCCGGAACGCCCTGCGCGGTCGCCATGATTCACAGCTTCTCAGCCGCCGATCCCGCGGACCCGGCCACGATTGCCGGACGCTGGCTTTCCCAGGGTGCCTATGTGTATTTCGGGGCGATGAACGAGCCGTTCTTGCTGTCCTTTCGCCGGCCCCGCTTGGTCGCGAAGTTGATCGAGGCCGGCGTCCCCTTCGCCGCCGCCCTGCGTGAAGGCGATAGCGAAGTGTACGGCCATCCCTGGCGGATGGTTTTCCTGGGTGATCCGCTCTATCGAATCGAACCGAGGTTGGGGTCGAATGGCCCGGACGGCGGGCGGGAGTCGGTTGGCGAATGGATCCGCGGCTCCCCGGGCGCGGATACCTGGCCGCTTCAGGAGGTCGCGCGGGCCCCCACGATCGGCGATCCAGGAGACGCCGATCGACTGCTCGCCGATTCGCTCGACGCCGCCATCCTTGAAACCCTCTCGTCCCAGGGCGCGAGCTCCGCCGCGGAATGGATTGAACGACTCAGGCGCGTCTCCCGCGCCTCGCTCGCGCCGGCCCGCCGTCGGGTATTCGACGAGCTTGTGATCGACGTCCTGCGTGAGCGAGCCGCCGATGAACCGCTCTGGGACATGCTCTCGACGATTCCCCCTGGCGAGCGAGGCGAGCGAGTCTGGTCGGCGCTCGAGGGGTGTGCGTTTGCCGAATTCGCCCGCGCGAGCATGGCCGGCACCAGGGCGGGCTTCGCCCAGGCGCTCGAGACGTGGGAGAAGGCCCTTCGCGTCCCCTGGCCCCCCGAATCACGCTTTCCGGAGCAAATCACCCAGCGCGCCGGCGACCTCGCCAGGAACGAGGCCGGAGGTCGACTGGGCCCTTGGCGAGAGCGACTCCGCCAGGCGGCTCGACTGTTCCCGGTCGGCTCCAAAAGCGCGACCGCGATCGCCGCCGAGCTCGCACGGATCGAGGGCGCGATCAGGCCATGATCGCCTTGATCACCTCGCCGTGGACGTCGGTCAAGCGGCGATCGATCCCGTTATGCCGATACGTCAGCCGAGTATGATCGACTCCCAGCAGGTGCAACACCGTCGCGTGCAGGTCGTAACACGTCGTGACGTTCCGGGCGGCCTTGTACGACCATTCGTCGCTCTCGCCGTGGGTTACGCCCCCCTTGATCCCTCCCCCCGCCAGCCATGAGGTAAACGTGAACGGGTTGTGGTCTCGCCCCCGGGACCCCTGGCTGCACGGCATCCGGCCAAATTCGGTGGTCCAGATCACGATCGTGTCGTCCAGAAGGCCCCGTGATTTCAGGTCCTTGATCAGCGCGGCCGCCGGCCTATCCATTCTGGCCCCCATCTCGCCGTGGTCGCGGGCGATGTCCTCGTGTGAGTCCCAGTTTCGCCTGGGAAATCCATTGTCGGCCCCGCTCCAGACCTGGACGAAGCGCACCCCGCGCTCGAGGAGCCGCCGCGCGATCAGGCAATTGCGGCCGAAATCCTCGGTAATCGGCTGATCCAGGCCATAGAGCCGCTTGACGGCGGCCGACTCGCTGGAAAGATCAAGGACCTCGGGGGCGCTTAGCTGGAGCTTGGCGGCGAGCTCATAGCTCGCGATCCGGGCCGCGAGCCGCGAATCATCCTCGCGACCGAGGGAATAGTCGCGGTTCATGTGGTTCAAGAGATCGAGTCCGTCGGCCTGGGCCTTGGCGGTCAGTCTGGCTTCGTCGGGCGGAAAAAGGTCGAAGATCGGGCTCTTCGCTCCCGGGCGAACCATGGTCCCTTGATGGGCCGCCGGCAGGAAGCCGGCCCCCCAGTTGGCCGGCCCGTTGGGGGCGAACCCCCGCGAATCCGGCAGGGCCACGAACGTCGGGAGCTCGTTGTTCAGGCTGCCGAGCCCATACGAAACCCACGCCCCCACGCTGGGATATCCAGGAAGGACGAAACCGGTGGCCTGCATGAAGGTCGCCGGGCCGTGGACATTGGACCTCGAGACCATGGCCGGCAGGAACGCGATCTCGTCAACGCAGGTCGCCAGATGGGGCACCAGGTCGCTGATCCAGCGCCCGCATTCGCCGTACTGGCGAAACCGCCAGGGACTCCGCATGACCGCGCCTGGCTCGCTCTGAAAGAGCTCGACCTTGCCGCCCGGGTCGAATTTCTGGCCATTTTTCTGGATGAGGGCCGGTTTATAGTCAAAGGTATCACACTGGCTGGCCGCCCCCGACATGAAGAGCTGAACCACCCGCGTGGCCCTGGCCGGATGGTGCAACCCCCCTCGCGGCCAATCGGCCCGTGGAGCGACCTGGCCCCCCAGCGCCTCGAGCCCCAGCATGTGCGAAAGCGCGAGCGCCCCAAATCCGCCCCCGGTGCTTGCAAGGAACGCGCGGCGACTCGGACCGAGATCATGCGAACGAATCCCGTTTTTCGTCATGGCGTGGTCCCCACTCGAACTGGCCCAGGCGTCGGAGCGCGGCTGGCGGAGGCATCAATCAATGAAATTAAACTCGTTGGTGTTCCAGAGCAGTCGGCATGCGTTCGCGAGTCCGTGCCGGGCGGCGTAGGCGGCTAGCGCGGCCGCCTCGGCGGGAGTCGGTTCGCGGCCCAGGGTCGCCCGAAAGGCCGCCACCACGCGCTCGCGATCGTTGCCGGGACATTGTTCGAGCCGGCGGGCGAATTCCTGGGCCAGTCGCGCCACGAACAGGTCGTTGTAAAGCGCCAGCGCCTGGAGCGCGGTCAGGGTCTGGCTCCGGACCGGCGTATTGAGATTGGGGTCCGCGCAGTCGAGGGCCTCCATGAACGGATTGGGGACGCCGCGGACCACGAATCGGTAAACGCTCCGCCTCCGCGCTCGCGGATAATCGACGTGTGCGGGGTCGGCGTGGTCGTAGACCGGTGAATGGTCGTCCTTGAAGGAAAAGAGCTCATAGCCGGGCCCTCCCATCAGCCTATTGAGAGTGCCCGACGTGGCCAACACGCCATCTCGGAGCGATTCCGCGTCCAGCCGACGACGATTCTGCCTCCAGAGCAGCCGATTGTCGCCGTCGATCGCCCCCTTAACCGGGTCGCCACTCGACCGCTGCCGATAGACCGCGCTTGTGACGATCACGCGGTGAAGCGACTTGAGCGAGCCCCCATGATCGCGAACCTGGGCCGCCAGCCAATCGAGCAATTCAGGGTGGCTCGGCTGCCCGCCGTTCCGGCCAAAATCGTTGGGCGTGTCGACCAGCCCGCGGCCAAAGTGATAGTGCCAGATACGGTTGGCGATCGACCGCCAGGTGAGGACGTTTTCCGGGCTCGCGATCCAGTCCGCGAGGTCGGCCCGGCGGCGGCCCTCATCGGCCGAATCGGGAAATCGGGATTTCGACCCCATCACGCATGACAACGCTCCCGGACCGACCGGTTGGCCAGGTTGTTCGACGTCCCCCCTACGTAGGACGTTGATTGGCCGTGGCGCGATCGGGCGAACGCCGTAAACCGGCTCGCCCAGGGGGAGCGCCTTGAGCTCGGCAAGCGCCCCGTCGAGCTCGGCCTGGGCCACCTCACGCTCGCGCCGATGGCTGGGACCAAGATGACGTTCCACGAGCTCGGAGCGCACAATCTCAAGCTCCTGAATCCGAAATAAAAGCTCATGAAACGCCCGGGCTCCCAGGTCCCCCTCATCGGGCCGAGGGCGGCGGCTGTCGTGGCCGTCGACCACAGACTCTCGCCCCCATCGCCCCGCCTCGATCGAATCGAGCGCGCTGACCCGCGCGCCACGAGCCCGGTTCACCCCTCCCGAGATCACCTCGATCTCGGCCAGGGCCAGGATATCGTCGTCGAGCCGATTCCAGAGCCGCGTCGCCGTGACCCGCACATACCGACCCGGTCGGCCCCCGGGCCGGATCACTCGTGGGTCGTCCCCGAGCAACGGCGGGTCGGGGCGAGATTCCTCGGCGACCTTGGCCGCCCGGGTCATCCCGGGCTCCTCCGAAACCTCCACCCGATACCGCGGCGGAAATCCAAAGCCCGGCGTATCGGCGAAATCCGTCGGCCGCGCCGGCACCAGCCGAATCTCGTCGATCGGATACGCCGCGCCCAGGTCGAGCTCGACCCACGCGGTATGGTCGGGATCAGGGTGTATCGCCGAATGATAGCCGTTCGTCCGGCTCACGATCGGACCCGTCGCCGCGGGGAACTCACGCCGACGAGCCCTGAGCCCGGCCAGGGCCAGGTCCACTCGCGCTAGCTCTGGCGTGGTGGACGCGCTCGCCGCCTTGTTCAATCGCGCGAGCCGCCCAAGCGATTGATCACGCCTGGCCTCCAGGGCTCTCCGCCGCGCCTCGATCTCGGGCGAGGGACGTTCCCGGTCGCCCCGATCAACTCCCGCGAAGACCGCCTGCAACCGGTAATACTCAACCTGCGGGATCGGGTCGAACTTGTGGTCGTGGCACCGCGCGCAATGGACGGTCAGGCTCGTGAAGGTCCCCATCGTGCTCGAAACCATGTCGTCGCGGTCGAGGAGCCTGGTCTTATTCTTATCGACCGTACCCTCGCGGAGCTCGACGTTGCCCACGAAATCCCATGGACCCGCGGCGATAAAGCCCGTCGCGATGATCCCCCTGGCTGATCCCGGCCAGAGCACGTCGCCAGCGAGCTGTTCGCGGATGAACTGGTCGTAGGAAAGGTCCTCGTTCCACGCGTTCACGACATAATCGCGATAAGGCCAGGCGTGGTCCCGGCGTTTGTCCTTATCGTATCCATGGGTATCACCGTAATGAACGACGTCGAGCCAGTGACGTCCCCAGCGCTCCCCGTAATGGGGGCTCGCGAGCAGGCGGTCAACCAGGTGTTCGTACGCGAGGGGGTTGGCGTCGCCGACGAAGGCGTCGATTTCGGCGGGAGACGGAGGAAGGCCGAGCAGATCAAACGAGAGCCGCCGGATCAAGACGCGGCGATCGGCCTCCGGGGAGGGTTCGAGCTTTCGTTCCTCGAGCTTGGCGAGGATGAAGGAGTCGATCGGCGTCCGCGCCCAGCCGGATCGCCTGGGTATCGGAACCGTGGTGGGGGTGAGCGCCCGGAACGCCCACCAGTCCTCCCCCGCGAATCGCCGATCGGTCAAAATGCGATTCGAAGGCCATATCGCCCCGCCCGCGATCCAGCTTCGGATCGCCGCGACCTCGGTTTTGGACAGCGGCTTTTCGCCGCGCGGCATCTCGGGCCGATCACCCGAAATCTTGTCGAGCAGGGAGCTTTCCTCGGGCTTTCCCTTGACAATCGCCGGCCCTTCCTCGCCACCGCGTTCCGCGGCCTCGCGCCGGCTGAGCGAAAGCTTCCCCTTGGCCGTGTCGTCATTATGGCAATGAAGGCACCGAGCCTCGAGCACCGGCGCGACCTGGTCTCGAAACAGCCGCTCCGTATCCGCCTCGCCACCGAGCGCCAGGCGAGCGACACCAAGCGCCGTCGCCCCCATCAGTACGAGAAGTCGCGTTCGCATGACGATCGCCCTCGAGCCCGAGCCGCGCTTCGCTCCACCCGCGGCCCCCCATCATACAACAAATCACCGCGGTCGTCGCGTGGAACCGCGGTCAAACACCGACTCTCAGTTTCCAACCCTAGCGAACCACGGGCGCGGCCGGTACACTCAGTTTCTTATCGAACGAACCCGTCACGACTCAACATTGAAATCGAGTCAACGCGGGGTCATGGGAAGAGCCATGCCAGGGCATGGTACGACATTGTCTCGTTTGCTCGAGGAAAGGAGATTCGCTGGTGGTCCGACGTATCGTCAATCTGTCGCTGTCGGTTTGCGTGGTCCTGGTCGTCGGGTCCGCGCGGGTCGACCTTGTTTACGGTCAGGAAAAGAAAGGGGCGTCCCAGCCGGCCGCCCCCGCGGCCAAGGCCGTGCCCGCGCCAGCGCCCGCTCCCGCCAAGCCGGCCGAGCCGGCTAAGAAAGAGGAGCCGGCCAAGCCTGTCGAGCCCCCCTTGCCGCCGATCACGCCCGAGGTCCAGGCCAAGCTCGAGGCCGCTCGCAAGGCCGTGGCCGAGCTCATCGTCGCCGCCCAGGACGCGGGTCTGGTTGAAACCTCGATCGATCCCCCACCGATCCTCGACATCCTGATCACCGGCCGCGCCACCGACGCCCGCGTGATCAAGGGGCCCACCGCCAAGAAGCCCTACGCCGTCAGCCCCGAGGTCTTCGGTGCCTGGTTCACCAGCTATGGCAAGATCGAAGGGACGAATTTCGTCGAGGACGTGCGGATCCTGAACCCCAGCGCCGGCCTCAAGGAATGGTACGATCAGCGCGCCCGGATGCTCGACCAATACATCCAGGAAATCCGCAAGACAAAACCCAAGAAGGAAGAGCCCAAGAAAGCCGAGCCCAAGAAAGCCGAACCGGCCAAGCCCGCCGAGCCGGCCAAGCCCGCCGAGGCCCCCAAGCCGGCCGAACCGAAGAAAAAGTGACACTCGCCATCAGGGTGGCCCGGGACCTCGGGCCGCGTCGATTGGACTCTTTCATCAACCGGCAAGCGTGCTCGTCGCGCTTGTCGGTTTGTCTTTCAAGGAATTTGCGTTTCGTCTTGAATCACGCTTGCCTGAACATCAGAATGAATGGTACATATTCCCAGGTTCGATCGGGACGAGATCGTATCTTGACTCGCTTGATTCGGCCCGCCTGTGTACTGGTCCCCTAGGGATCGCGACGGGGCTGGAACAGGCGGAGCGTGATCGCTTCGTCGGCAGTCCACGGAGGCCCCGCGTCGTGACTCCCAGCGTGGTCGTCAAAACGACAGAGCCGCCGTCGTTGCTTCCGCTCGCCTTCGAGTCCGCGAGGCGGCTCGAGGCGAGTGGGGTCTTGATCCTTCCCGAGGGTCCGATCGATTGGGAGCTCGCGCGGGAACACGACGGGGTAGTCCCGCTGATCGTCGCGACGTCATCCCAGCGCCAGATCGAGGCAGCCCGCCCGGAAGGTCTGACCGTGGTCGAGGTCGAGCCCACCGAGGCTTCGATCGCGGAGCGGATCAGCCTTGCCCTGATCGAGGCCGTCGCGGGGGATGTCCTCATGGCCGGGGCCCAGGTCGTCGTCGTCTATTCGGGATTCGACGTCGAAGAGCTCGATTCCATTAGCGTCATCCGCCTGGGCGAGCATCTTGAGCGGCTCACCGCCCATGACCTCCGCGCGCTCGAGACCTGGGTTCCGTTCGAGACGCTCAAGGCCGTCGTGGACGTGGCCGTCGAGATCGGTCGCGAAGGGCGAGAGGGCAAGAACGTTGGCACCCTGATTGTCGTCGGCGACGCGCGGAATGTGATGCCTCGCACCCGGCAGCTTGGCTTTGATCCGTTCAAGGGATACCGTCGCAAGGAGCGTAACTTTCGTGATCCCCGGGTGCGCGAGGCCGTCAAGGAAATCGCCCAGCTCGACGGGGCGTTCGTGGTCGCGCGTGATGGCACCGTCGAGGCCGCCTGCCGTCTGATCGATGCCCCCATGACTGGGCTTTCGCTTCCCAAGGGGCTTGGCACCCGCCACTGGGCCGCCGCCGCGATTACCGAGGCCACCAAGGCCATCGCCGTCGTCGTTAGCCAATCGAATGGAACCGTCCGGCTCTTTCAAGGGGGCGACGTCATCCTTCGCATCGCCCCCATGCGCCACGCCAGGGCCATGAAATGGCAAGAAACCGACCTCGAGCCCACCCCGACGTGAATACCCCCTCATGACCCTCCTGACCGGAATCCTGGTCGAAATGGCCCTCCTGTCGGCGATCCTCATCGAGCCCTGGTATCGGATGCTCTATGGGCCGCCTAGGCCAGGGCTCGCTTGCCACGATCCCAACTCGGTCGGCCTGGTCGTCGTCCTGGGTGGCGTTGGAGGGCTCGATACCTGCGGCCTCGGCCTCCGATACGTCCTGGGATACCTGGGCACCCCCTACACCGTCGAGGTCTTTCGATGGGGGCATGGTTTCGGGCGCTGGCTCGTCGATCTGACCGACGTCGCGAATCATGAGGCCAAGGCCCAACAACTCGCCGCCCTCATTCGACAGTTCCAACGCGAACACCCCCACGAACCGGTCTTCATGGTCGCCAAATCAGGCGGAACCGGGCTCGCCGTGAAAGCCCTCGAACAGCTCGATCCCGAGTCAATCGAGCAGGTCGTCTTGATCGCGCCCGCGCTCTCGCCCCGATACGACCTGACACCCGCCCTTCGCGCCGTCGGAGGCGAAATCGTGGTGTTCTGGTCTCCTCTGGATTTCATCGTTCTGGGAATCGGCACCAAACTCCTTGGCACCATCGACCGCGTCCGGAGCGTCTCCGCCGGGCTGGTCCGCTTTGTCGCGCCGGCCAGACCGCCAGGCCGGGCGATTGGCCTGGCCCCCTATGATCGCCTCAGACAGGTGAAATGGCGGCCCAGCATGGCCACATCCGGCCACCTGGGTGGTCATGTGGGACCGGATTCACCAAGATTTCTGAGAAAATACGTCGCGCCACTCCTGCGGCCGAAAGATTTTCGGGTTCATTGAATCCTCGGGCGGGGTCAAGCCCACCCGTTCCACGGTCGATATCGTTAGGGCCATGGAGGACGAAGGTCTGAGTCGGCCTGGCGGAACCCGGCCAGCCGATCAACGACCGACCCCATGACCCGCCGAACCGGCGGGCATGAACGAGCGTCCAGGCCAGGGCCCCATAAGGGGGACTCTGGCCTGGGCGCTCGCGTCGTGAAGGACGATCGGGCTCGCCGCGGGGCGAGCCGGCGCCCACCACGCCCATGGTAACTGGCACCCCGAGAGGCCGCCCCGCGTGGTGGTCCCGCCCCTTCACTCATGACGCACCAAGTCCAGGTCGCACCGAAGGGCGGGACCGCCCCGCAATGGACCGGAATCGAGCCCCACGCCGGCGGAGTCTTGACCGCGACGGCTCCGACGGGCTAAATCTCGAAGTGATGACGCGATGAAATCCCTCGGGGATTGTTCCGCTCGTCAGCGCTGGGATGGGACCTTTCCCCCATCAGCGATCTTTTCCAGGAGGACGGACGACCACGATGAGTAAACCGCTTGCGACCATTGCGCGGGTTCATGGCCGGGAGATTCTGGACAGCCGGGGCAACCCGACGGTCGAGGTGGACGTGATCTTGGCGGACGGGATCTTGGGCCGAGCCGCCGTTCCGTCAGGCGCGAGCACCGGCATCTATGAAGCCGTCGAGCTCCGCGACGATGACAAGGCCCGTTATCTTGGCAAAGGGGTGACGAAAGCCGTCGCCAACGTCAACAAGGTCCTGAGCAAGGTCGCGATTGGCCGTGATCCCAGCGACCAGGTGGGGCTCGACCGCGCGATGATCGCCGCCGACGGCACCCCGAACAAGGGCAACCTAGGCGCGAACGCCATCCTGGGCGTCAGCCTCGCCGCCGCCAAGGCCGCCGCGACCTCCCATGGGCTCCCTCTCTATCGCTATATCGGTGGCGCGAACGCCAGGACCCTCCCGGTCCCCATGGCCAATATCATCAACGGCGGCAAACACGCCGACAACAAGATCGACTTCCAGGAATTCATGGTCGTCCCCATCGGGGCCAAGTCATTCTCGGAAGGCATCCGGATGGTCGCGGAAATCTTCCACAACCTTAAGAGCGTCCTCAAGAAGGCCGGCCACAACACCAACGTCGGCGACGAAGGGGGCTTCGCCCCGAACCTCGACAACGAGGAAGCCCTCAAGTACATCCTCGACGCCGTCACCAAGGCCGGTTACGAGGCCGGCCCCGACAAACAGATCGGAATCGCTCTCGACACCGCTTGCTCCGAGCTTTTCGATGAAGGGGGCAAAAAGGGCTACAAATTCTGGAAGTCCGCCCCTGATAAGCTCTTCTCGAGCCAGCAGATGGTCGACCTCTTTGCCTCATGGGTCGACAAGTATCCCATGATCGTCTCCATTGAGGATCCCCTCGACCAGGACGACTGGGCCGGTTACGCCGCCCTCACAAAGGCCCTCGGCGGCCACGTCCAGATTGTCGGCGACGATTTCTACGTCACCAATACCGAGCGGCTCTCCAAGGGCATCGCCCAGTCCTGCACGAATAGCATCCTCATCAAGGTCAACCAGATCGGCACCCTGACCGAGACCCTCGAGGCCGTCGAGATGGCCCACCGGGCGGGCTGGACCAGCGTCCTGTCGCACCGCTCGGGCGAGACCGAGGACTCCACGATCGCCGACATCGCCGTCGCCACCAACTGCGGCCAGATCAAGACCGGGAGCGCCAGCCGGTCCGACCGCATCGCCAAATACAATCAGCTCTTGCGCATCGAGGAAGAGCTCGGCGCGTCGGCCACTTACGGTCCTGGCCCCCGTGGCCTGGGCAAGTGACCAAAATTCCCGTGAGGGATCGGTCCCTTGGAGATCACCTACCAGCGTGAATGTCATCCCGACCTGGGCGTCTCCGAATTCGCCGATCTGCTCGTGCGCTCGACCCTGGCCGAGCGCAGGCCGATCGACGATCCTGGCGCTCTCGAGGCGATGCTCAGGCACGCCAATCTTATCATGACGGCTCGGGCAGGGGGGCTCCTGGTGGGGGTCTCCCGGGCCCTGACCGATTTTAGCTTTTGCACCTATCTCTCGGACCTCGCCGTCGATCAGGCGTTTCAGCGGCGGGGGATCGGCAAGCGCCTGATCGCGCTCACGCATCAGGAGGCCGGCCTGGCGACGACTCTCGTCCTCCTGGCCGCCCCACTGGCTCGCGAATATTACCCACGCACCGGCATGACCCGCCATGATTCGTGCTGGATCATCCCGCGGGCACCTAAAATCCAAGGCTGAACCTCGGCCCTCGGCTCCGCTCGCCCGGTTATTCCGCAGGCGGCGGGTCGATGTACTTGATCATCGTGACGACGTTGCCCCGGCTGTTGTAGTGAAACCGGTCGACCATGCCCCGTGCAAGCATGATCCCGAAACCCCCTTCGCGGAGGCCAAGCTCGTTGCGGATCTCGATATGCCCGATGGGATCTTCCTCGGACGCCGCGTGAGGAAGCTGGCGTGGGTTGAACCCCGGCCCTTCATCCTGAATGATCAGGGTGACCGCCTTGGGATCGATCCGATAGGTGATCCGCAGCACCAGGTCGGTGTTTTTGCGGTGGCCCCATTCAATCGCGTTCCCCCCCATCTCCATGATCGCCTGCTTGAGGTCCTTGATCTGGCGCTCGGTCAGGGGCGTATGCGCGAAGAGGTCGGCCAGCATGTCGTTGGCCTCGGCCAGAAAGGTGAGCTCCGAGCGGATGTCGAAATGGATCTCGCCGGTTGTCCCCTTTTGCTGGTGTTCCTCATGCCAGGCGAGAGCTTCATCCATGGCCTCGTGCAATTTGGCGGGGGTAAACGGCTTGACCAGGTAGCCGTTGGCCCCGACACGAACGCCGCTGGCGCGTTTGTGGGCGTCGGCCTGGGCCGTCACCATCACGATCGGGATCAGGTTGGTCTCGCGCGATCGCTTGAAACGGTCGCAGAGGTCGAATCCGTCCATGTCCGGGAGCGTCGGAGCCAGCAGGATCAGGTCGGGCCTACGCTCGGCGACCGCGGCGATGGCCTGCGCGCCCGAGAAGACCTGGACCGGATCAAGGCCCCGTGCCTGGACGAGGGACGAAAGGACGTCGTTGTTGTCGCGCTCATCATCGACGACCAGAACGGTGCGCGGCATGAGTTTGCTCGTGGAGTCCGCTGAGATCAGACCGCCTTCGGCGCACCCAAAACATTCCGCCGAGAAGGGTTCTATGCCATTGTGTCGCGCCCGAACGCCCAAGGCAAGGTATTCCATCACTCCATCCGCCGGTCTGTCAAGTCGATCCAGGTCGCGATGTTTCACCGAGTGGTCCGAGGGCTCGCTCGGTCTCCCGCCTCTTGCGATCGAGGGACGCCCCCGGCAAAATGGATTCAGTGGACGAAGGAAACTCGATTCGAGACGCTGGGTTTGGGTCTCGCCACGAAACGCCCCCGAGCCCTCACGGCCCGCTGGAATGGACGCAAATGACAGTTACGAAAATCATCGATCACTTCGGTAGCGTGGTCTACGGAGCGCTCGCGTTCCTGGCCGTTTGGGGCACCTACAATAGTATTTTGCTCTATCGAGGGCTGGGCAAGAAATCGCTCCCGGACGCGGCCACGCTCATCGATCAGGTTCGCGAACTCTGCAAGGCCAAGAAATTCGACGCCGCCTTGACCCTCTGTCAGAGCCCGTCGTATTGGCACTCCGCCCTGGGGCAATTGATCGCGGTGGCGATCAAGAATCGCGACAAGGGACTCTCCAAGATCCGCCAGATGGTGGTTTCGGAATTTCACAGCGAGGTCGTCGCCAGCATGGACAACCGGCTCGCCTCGGTCTCGACGGTCGTGCGAATGGGGCCGCTGCTGGGCCTGCTGGGGACGGTCGCCAGCATGATCGCGGCCTTCAACCGAATCGGCGGCTCCGAGAAGGTCGCCCCGCAGGCGCTCGCCCAGGATATCAGCCTCGCGCTTTGGGCCACCGGGGCGGGGCTCCTGATCGCGAACCCGATGATGCTCATCGGCAACGATGTCCACGCCCGCCTGCGCAGGCTCCGCGACCGAACCGAGCGGCAATTGCAGGAAGTCCTCGAAATCCTCGACGCTAAGTAAACGTCAACCCACCAGGGGCCCGCGCCGATATGTTTCGCCACGACGACGAAGATCGAAACGAGCACATCGACATGACCCCCATGGTCGACGTCGTGTTTCAGCTCATGACGTTCATGCTCTTTTCGGTCCAGATGAGCGGCGGCGAGAAGGTCGATATTCCACCCGCGCGGCACGGCGTCGGCGTCGAGGAAACCGACGCGACCTTCCTGACCCTGCTCAAGCCCGAGCCCCCGGCCGTCGAGGCCAGGCTGCTCCTGGGCCATGGCGAGGGTCCGACCGCCTCTCTCGACCAGGCCCGCGCGGCCATCGCCGACGGCGTCAAGCAAGGTCGCCGCAAGGTCATCCTTCAGGCCGACGGCGAGGTCCCCCATGGCGAGGTCATCCGAATCGCCGGCGCTGTCGCCGAGGTCGAGGGAATCACCGTCCACGTCGGCGTTCAAGAGCCCACGGGCACGCCCTAGCGCCCCGTCGCCGGGCTCGGATCAACCCTGGCATTGGCCAAGGGTCCGAATCCCCAGCGAGCGAATCGTCCTTTCTGGCGGACATCGAGCACACCGGAATCATCCTCGCGTCCCGTCGAATCTTGGAGAATCGGATTGGCTAACTGGGACGTCTTTCACACCGAAACCCTCGAGCTTGAGCGCGATCTTTCAGCCAACGCGATTCGCCAAGCCCTCGCGCGGACCAAGCTTAACGACGACGACCTGGTCCGACCCGCCGGCACGACCACGAGGTGGGTGCGGATCGCCGACGTCCCCGAGCTCGTCGCCCCCGCCGAACCCGAGCCACCTCCTCCCGAACCCGTCCCGCCGGCCGCCGCCGTCCCCTCGGATTTCGAGATCATCGTCGACGAGGGACTCACCCCCCCCCCCGCGCCGACGCTTCGCTCTCCCGATTGGCTTGAGCTCAGGGCCGAATCCGACGATGTCGCGTTTCCCGTGATCCGCGACCTGCCCCCCGCCGCCGAGTCGGTCCCCCTCCCGCCGTCCGCTCCCAAGTCCAACGAATGGCTCTGGGCCGAGGAAGTCGACGACGATGACGACGATGACGAGGGAGATGACGAGGACCAAGACGACGACTCCGACGACGATGTCTTGGTCCTCGAGGAGGCGGCCCCGCCCCCCGCGGCGCGCCCATCCTCGGGGAAGGCCGCGCTGCCGCCGTTGGGCGAGTCCGACATCAATCTCGATGACGAGGCCAGTTGGATCGCGCTGCCGGTGGTCGCCTCGCGGGATCGTGACGACGCGGCCGTGGCCGACGGAGACGAGGATTTTACCTTTTCCCGCGGCGCCGCGATGACGGTCGAGGAGCTCGATCTCGCGCCCATGGTCGACGTGGCGTTTCAGCTCGTGTTGTTTTTCATGGTGACGGCGACGACGGTGATTTATAAGACGCTCGAGATCCCCAAGCCGACCCCGGAAAACGCCCCCAGCGCCGTCTCGCAGGGGCGGTCGAAAGAGGACCTGGAAAAGGATTACGTCCTGGTCGAGATTGATTCCTCCGGGAGTGTGAGGATCGACCACGAACCGGTCGCGCCCAGCCTGTCGGTCATGGTTGAGACGTTGCGGACCGCCCGTGAGAAAACGGGTCGGACCTCGATGTTGCTGACGGCGGACTATACGACAAAGCATCGTAGCGCGGTCCTGGCATACGACGCCGCGCATGAGATTGGGATGGGGATTGTGATTGGCAAGCCCACCCCCCCCGAAGCCGCCGGCCCGACCCTGGGCGTCGCCCCGCCGAGCGCGGCCCCGAAACCGACCCCCAAGGCCGCC
>JAKBAP010000083.1 GCA_021808995.1 Planctomycetota bacterium
CCGGGTTGCTCGTGGAGACGCCGGCCATTATCCCCGCCAGCCGCCAGGGCCGGGCCCCGCCGGCGATCCGCGCGTTCGGTTCGATGCGGACCGCGAGCAGCCTCGTCAGGGCGTCCCAGTCGGGCTGAATGGTCCCCTTGAGGTCGACTCGTGGCGACTGAGCATGGTCGATGGTTCCCGAGCCATCCATCCGCAGATAGGGGGCAACGACCTCGAGCGAGCCCAGCGTCAACCGAGCGGCCGCCGCGTCATAGGCGGCCTGGCCGCTGACCGAGACGTTTTCGTCGGGATTCCTTGTGGCGGCCTTCAGGTCGAAACCCACGCTCCAGCGCCCCGTGTGGCGCTCGACCTCGGCCGCGAGCCGCACGTTGGCGGGCGACCGTTCGCGATCCGCCGACGCGGCGACAAGGTCGGCCGTGACCTTGGAACGACCTTCCAGGCGGTCAAGTTGGCCCTTCCCTTTCAGGGTCCACCAGGGCGAGAGGACCTCGAGCCGTTCGGCTCGCCAGGCTTCGTCGCCACCCGCCATCGTGACATTCAGCATGACCGGTTTCTTACCGAGATCACCCGGGATGAGCCCTAAAAAGGTCAGATCCGCGGCGATCCGCCACTGGCCCGAGCGTCGCTCCGCCGCGAAACTCCCACCGACCGCGCCTGGGCCACCCCGGAGCGGCCAGCCCGGCGAGCTCACATTCAGACGGACATCGTGCCGGCCTGATGCGTCGAGTTCCGAGCGTGAAAATTGCCCGTCGATCGCGATCCGATCCGCCTCGGGACCGTCCCTCGCCAGCGCGATCTTCCATGTGATCGGCGACCAGCCCTGGCCTAGATCCAGAAGGACGTCGGCCTGGTGGGCGACAAACGGGGCGTCCCAACTCGCGTCCGCGAAACGCAGCGACCCGCCCCGGACATCGACGACGATCCTGCGCTTGGGATGATCGCTCAGGACCGGCCGGAGCGCCTCGTAGAGGTTGATCGAGCCGTCGGCGGAACGCCTGAGATCGACCTTCGCCCCCGCGAGCGTGAGCGTCGCCGGCTCGCTTCGGCCGAGCCCGATATCCAGAAGTGTCCAGCTCAAGAGCGCCTGGGGCGCGTCCACGACGTCGACACCCTGGGCGTCTCGCAAGATCGGATGCTCGATCTCGATCGGCCGCGTCCACGAAAACCGGACCGTCGTGAACGACACCGAGGCCGGGGCCATGATCGCGTTTGCCCGCGTGGCGATCGCCCGCTGAATCGCGGGCAGCCCAGCCAACCAAGGCGCGGACGCGACCAAGCCGGCCACAAGCGCGAGGACAACCAAACCAGCGATTCCCAGCCTCCGCCAACGACGTCGGTCAAGGATCTTCACCACGCCCGCGCTCCTCTCGCCTGGGATCGCTCGAATCAGACAGGCTCGGTTCCAGCGATTCGTTTCGTCCGTCCAATTCTTCAAGGGTAACCAATCGCGCGCCCGGCGGTCAGGCCAACTCGGCCGATCCCCGTTCTTGCCTCGCGCCCCGCCTTCTGCCAGAGTACATGACTCGCCCGAACACCGACCAACTTGCGAGGCCAATGGAATTGCAACCACCCCCTCTTGCAGCCGCGATGGCCCCGGAGCCCACCCTTGCGAGCCGATGGGCGTGGATCATTTGCTGGCTCATGTTCGCCTCGACGGTGCTCAACTACATGGACCGCCAGACGGTCTCGCTCGCGCGGCCTCAGATTCGGGAGGCATTTCAGATCACGACCGACGCCCAATTTGGCTGGGTTCTGTCGGCGTTCATCATGGTTTACGCCCTTTTTCAAGTCCCGGCCGGCTATCTGATCGACCGTTTCGACCTGGGCTGGGCCTACGCGGCGGCCGTCGCGTGGTGGTCGCTGGCCGCGGTCGCGACGGCCTTCGCGCCGACGCTAGGGGTCTTGATCGCGTGCCGGGCGCTCCTGGGTGTTGGGGAGTCGTTCAACTGGCCCTGCGCGCTGCGGGTGACCGCGCGGATCCTGCCGCCGTCGGCGCGGGGGCTTGGCAATGGGATTTTCAACTCGGGCGCGGCCGTGGGGGCGGTTGTCACGCCGCTGGTCGTGACCTCACTGAGCCTGAAATACGGCTGGAGAGCCGCCTTTCTGGCCGTCGGCTCGGCGGGATTCGTCTGGGTCGCCGTCTGGCTCCACGCGATCCGTGGCCCCCAGCGCCCCCTGCTCACCCAGCCCGCGGCCAAACCCGCGCGCCACGACCTTCAGGATGCGTCCACCCCATGGGCTCGCTATCTCGGCTACATCGCCGTGGTCGCGGTCGCCTGCTTGTTCCTGGGCGTGGCCCCATGGCTCGGGCTCTCAGCCGTCTGGTTGGCGATCGCCACCATGGTCATGGGCTCGCTGGTGGCCGCGATCGCCACGCCGCTCGATCCCCGGCTCACGCCGTGGGCGCTTGCGCTGGGCCAGATCGTCCGGCTCAAACGGTTCTGGCTCATGGCGACGGCCTCGGTCTCGATCAACATCGGCTGGCACTTCCTGATCAACTGGATCCCGACCTTTCTCAAGGACGATCGCGGCCTGGATTATCAGTCGAGCAATCTCTCGAGCATGATCCCGTTCCTGGCCGCCGACCTGGGCAATCTCGTGGGGGGCTGGGCCTGCCATCGCATGGCCGCCCGAGGCGTGGGCGTGACCCAGGCACGATTGGTGGTCCTCGTCGTGGGCTCGATTCTCTGCCTCGCGGGTCCCTGGGTTGGGGCGGTCCACGATCGCGCCTTGGTCCTCGTCCTGCTCGCGGTCACGGCGGCCGGGACGGCCTCGTTCATGGTCGTTTATTTCGCCTTCGCCCAGGACGTCTCCTCCGAGCATCGTGGCCTCGTCGTCGGCTGCCTGGGGGCGATCGGAAACCTCATGGTTGCCGGATTTCAGCCCTTCGCCGGATACGTCAAGGATACAACCGGCGGTTTTGCACCAATCTTTTGGATCGTCGGATTCCTGCCACTGGTGGGGCTCGTCTGCATCTGGAAAACCACCCGAAAATAGTCAGCCGGCGCAAGGGTGCCTGGCTTTCCCCTCTTGCCCTGGCGAGCTTTGACCGATCCGGCACACACCCCTCCCGGAATCGGCAAGAAAACTTTACTGGACATCCAGGCCGATTTGTGTCAGTGTCCGGCCGCATTTCCCGATCATGAGAGTGGACGATCGCCGGAGGCGGTCTTGCGAGTAACCCAGGGAGGGGTTGTCATGAACAAGCGAATGGCGTGGGCGCGCGCGCTCGTGGTACTCTCGGCCGTGGCGTGCGGAACAGGATGCGACACACATCGTTGGGCAACCCGGGACGATCAGGACTCCAAGAGCGGAAACGCGAACGCGGATAGTTCCAAGGTCATCGGCGGCGATCCGAGCTCGAGCGGTGGTTTCTTCAAGAACAACCGGCTCTCCGGGGGGTGGAGTTCACAAGCTCGCGACATCGAGCGCGACCTCGGGGTTGGAAACTAACGACAAGTCTCTCCATGAGAGCACTCGAAAATGAACGCGATCGCCAGGGCTCTCTTGAATCGGATCCTGGGTGATCGTGGGGAGCGCGCGGCCGGCCGGCATTTGCGTCGGCGTGGGATGCGCGTGATTCTGCGCGGATATCGTACCCATTCGGGAGAGATTGACCTAATCGCGCGTGACGGCGACATCTTGGTCTTCGTCGAGGTCAAATCGCGGCGAACGGGCTCGCCAGTCGAAGCCGTCGACCTCGAGAAACAGCGGAGAATCAGCCGAACCGCGGCGTTTTTCCTCAAGTCCGAGGGCCTCTCCGACGTCCGCCACCGGTTCGATGTCGTGGCGATCGTCTGGCCGGACGACCAGAGGCCGCCCTCGATCGAGCACTTCGAAAACGCCTTCGAGGCGGTCGAGCCAGGCGAACGACGCCGTCATTGAGCGGCATCGGCCAGGATCTGGCCGAGCAGCCGCGTCTGGGCGACTCCATCCTCGGCCGGATCGACGAGCGCCCCAGCCGCGACCGATTCGGCGAAGGCATCGACCATGGCGGCGTACTGGTTGATGGGCTCGAACGCGAGAGTCTCGTCGCGATAGTCGCCAAACCCAGGGGACGAATCGAGCCTGAGCATTCGCACGCGAGCCAGCGCGGGCGAATCGACGGGGGGAAGATAGGCGTCGGGGACCTCGATCGTCCCCAGCGTCCCCACCAGCTCGTATCGACAGCAAAACGGCTGTTCAAACGAGCAATCAATCGTGGCGACCAGGCCCGCTCCGAAATCCAGGGTCGCGCAGAGGGTGAGATCGACCCCGGTCTCGCCGAAATGGGCGACCGATTTGACGCGGATCGGTTCGCGGCCAGCGAAAAGCCGGGCGGTGTTCACGCCATAGCAGCCGACGTCCCAGAGCGCGCCCCCGCCCCGCGCGAGGTCGAGCCGCCAGTCGCCCGGAGTGATGGGAAACGAGAACGACGCGCGAATCAGCCGCGGTTCGCCGATTTTCCCGGACCTCGCCAGTTCCCGAAGGCCCAGGGTTCGGGGCTGGTGTCGCCACATGAACGCCTCCATCAACACGACGTCATTGGCGGCGCATGATTCGACCATCCTCCTGGCCTCGAGATCGTTGAGGGCGAGCGGCTTTTCGCAGAGGATGTGCTTGCCCTGGGCCGCCGCGGCGATCACCCACGGGAGATGGAGCTCATTGGGTAGGGGGATATAGACCGCGTCGATCTCGGGATCGGCGAGGAGGGCCTCGTACGAGCCATGGGCCCTGGGAATGGTGAATTCCCGCGCCCACGCCTGGGCCCGCGTCAGGTCGCGGCTCGCGATGGCCTGAAGCCGCCCCGAACGCGAGCCGAGAATGCCAGGGACAAGCCCCCTGCGCGAGATCCGGGCGCATCCCATGATGCCCCAGCGGAGGATTTTGGAGTCGTTCATGACTTGATTCTCGGGCCTGGGAGCGGAGGAATCAACAGCCTGGCGGTCGAGCCTCCCTCGCCGTGGTCTCGATCCGAAGGGATGGCGAATTGGAGACCTTGCCAATCACAACCGACGGACCCCCGCGGTCGAAACAACAAATTCAAGCACGAATCCACACCAGGAAAGGGCTTTTTCGCCGCCGCGCGTACCTTGACTCGGCCATCGGGGGGGCCTAGCATCGTCTTTCTTGGGGTCGCGACAAATCCTCGGGCGAGGTATCAAAACATGTCAGGGCGATTCGCACTCGGCGAGCGGCGCTTGGGATTCGCGCTCGCGCTCCTGGTCTTTCCAGGCTGTGGCGACGGGGCGGCCGGGCCAGCGAGCGCCCCGAGCGCCGGCTCGAAATCCGTCGTCTTGATTGGTTTCGACGCCAGCGAACCCCTGGTCAGCGCCCTGGGCTCGGGCAAAATCCAGGGCCTGGTCGTACAAAACCCCTTGTCCATGGGCGAATTGAGCGTGCGGACCATGGTCGCCTATCTTGAGAAACAGCCAATCGAGTCCAAGATCTCGACCGGCGAGACGATGGTCACGCCGGAAAACATGGCCGAGCCCGAGGTTGCGCGCTTGATTCACCCACCCCAGGCCGAAAACAACGGGGGAGCGAGCCTTTCGGGGGCGAAGTCCAAGAAATGGCGGGTGATGGTGATTCCGAAGGGGACGACCCACGAATTCTGGAAGACGATCCATGCCGGCGCGCTCAAGGCGGCCGAGGAACTGGGGAATGTCGAGGTCGTCTGGCAAGGACCGCAAAAGGAAGATGACCGCGTCCTCCAGATTCAGCTTGTCCAGAGCGCGATCGCGGCGGGGGTTGACGGGATCGTGCTGGCCCCTCTGGACGCGAACGCGCTCGTGGAGTCGGTCGAGGCCGCGATCGCCAAGGGGATCCCCGTCGTCGCGTTTGACTCAGCGCTGGAATCGAGCAAGATCGTGAGCTACGTGGCGACCAATAATTACAATGGCGGGGTCCTGGCCGCTCGGAGACTGGGTGAAAAGCTGGGGGGCAAGGGGAAGGTGATCTTGCTCCGTTACGCGGTCGGCTCGGCGAGTACCGAACAGCGAGAAAAGGGCTTTACCGACACGCTGGCCAGGGAATTCCCGGGGCTCGAGCTCATCTCGGACACGGAATACTCGGGTCCGACGTCCGATTCCGCCCAGCAGCGGGCCCAGAGCCTGGCGACGCGCTATCGGGGGCGGGTCGATGGCGTTTTCTGCCCCAACGAGTCCAGCACCGACGGCATGCTCCGCGCTCTTGAAGGAGCGGGGATGATCTCGGACGCCAAGTAACACCGTCCGCGGGCGCCGCGCGCGGGAGGGGACATGCTGCTCGAGATGCGGGATGTGAAAAAGTCGTTCGGGGCCACGCGGGCGCTCGACGGCGTCTCGCTCACGGTCGCGGCGGGCGAGACCCGGGCGCTGATCGGCGAAAACGGCGCGGGCAAGAGCACCCTCATGAAGATCCTGAGCGGGGCGATCCAGCCCGACTCCGGGTCGCTCTGGCTCGACGGCCAACCCTTCGCGCCTCGCGGACCACGCGAGGGCCGCCAGAAGGGCGTCGCCATGATCTATCAAGAGCTCGCCCTGGCCCCCGACCTCACCGTCGAGGCCAATATCATGCTCGGCCAAGAGCGGACCCAACTCGGCTTCATTCGCCGCCGCGACCATGAACGCGCCGTCGCGCGGGCTCTCGAGGAGCTCGATCACCCCGAAATCCACGCCAGGACCAAGGTCCGCGACCTGGGCCTGGGCGCGAGCCAGGTGGTCGAGATCGCCCGTGCTCTTGTGTCGCGCGCTCGCGTGCTGGTGCTAGACGAGCCCACCAGCACGCTCACCCAGCGCGACGCGAGCCGGCTCTTCACCCTGGTCGATCGGCTCCGCGAGCGGGGAATGGCGATTGTTTATATCAGCCATTTTCTCGAGGAGACCCGGCGCGTGGCCCAGACCTACACGGTTTTGCGTGATGGCCGGGGGGTCGCGTCCGGGGATCTGGCCGGAGCCAGCGAGCGAGCGATCATCGCGGCGATGGTGGGTCGCGAGCTCTCGGAGCTCTTTCCCCACGCCGAGCGGGTGCCCGGCCCGGCCCTGCTTGAGCTGGCGGGGATCTCCGGCCGGCCAGGCGCGCCGGCGACCAACCTGGTCGTGAGGCGGGGGGAGATCCTTGGCCTCGCCGGCCTGATCGGCGCGGGGCGGACGACCCTTTTGCGGGCGATTTATGGGCTCGACCCCGTGGTCTCGGGAACCGTGCGGGTCGCCGGCCGGCCCGATCGGTCCGGTTCCCCGCGCGCGCGGATCGCACAGGGGGTAGGATTCGCGAGCGAGGACCGAAAGGGCGAGGGGCTCGCGCTCGATCTCTCGATCGCGGACAATATGACCCTGTCCGCTCTCGAGCGCGATTCCAGGCTGGGGTTCCTCAATCTGTCGCGCCGTCGCCGCGCGGTCCTTGCCCTCATGGAAAGCCTGCGAATCAAGGCCAGGGGACCAGGTCAAAAGGCCGCGAGCCTTTCCGGCGGGAACCAGCAAAAGATCGCCCTCGCCCGGCTCTTGCATCAACAGGCGGACGTATTCTTGCTCGATGAGCCCACGCGCGGCATCGACGTCGGATCGAAGGCCGAAATCTACGCGATGATCGGCCGTCAGGCCGCCCAGGGACGGGCCGTCGTCATGGTGAGCTCGTATCTCCCCGAGCTTTTAGGCGTCTGCGACCGGATCGCCGTGATGTCGCGGGGCCGGCTCTCGGACCCACGACCCACGGCCGAATGGACCGAGCACTCGATCATGGAAGTCGCCACCCGAGGCGTGGGCTGAGTAAGCCTTCTCGCCGAGGGGTTGCCCGCGCGTCATCCGATCGCATATGTTAAATTTCCCCTTTCGACCGAAAGTCGTCGCGAACGCGAGGCAAGCTGGAGGTAATACGAGTGAGCAAAGCGCGCGACGCGGCCCAACCGGCTGCCCAAAACACACTACGGGGGACCTTGGGCTGGCTTTGGACGGTTTTGGGGCCGTTTCTGGGGTTGATCTTGATCACCGGGCTCTTCGCCTGGATGACCCGCGAAACCGGTTCGTTTCTGACCCCCTACAACTGGCGCACGATCGCGGTTCAGACGGTCGTGGTGGGGACAGCCGCCCTGGGGATGACCGTGATCATGATCGCCGGGGCGATCGACCTGTCGGTGGGCTCGACGATCGCGCTGGTCACGGTGGTGGTGGCGATGCTCGTCAAGCGGCTCGACCCCGCTCTTCCCGTTGGTTTACGGAGCGCGGGCCTGGCCCTGATGATCGCGATGGGGGTCGGGGTGGTGTTGGGGGGGCTTTGTGGCGCTGTCAACGGGATGCTGGTGGCCGGGCTTCGCGTCGTGCCATTCATCGTGACCCTGGGAAGTTATAAGGTCTATCGCGGGCTGGCGAAATGGCTGGCCTCGAGCACGACGGTCTACGTGCCGGCCGATGCCAAGGCGTGGTGGCTCTCACGAATCCTGGCACCCGAGCCCGAGCCGCGGTGGCTCATGATCGCGCCGGGGGCGTGGGCGCTTTTGGTGTTGGCGGTCGGGCTCGCGATCGTGCTTCGGTATAGTCTTTTCGGCCGCCACGTTTACGCGGTGGGTTCAAATGAGGCAACCGCCCGGTTGTGCGGCGTCAACGTCCCCAAGGTGAAAATCCTGGTCTACGCCCTGGCTGGACTGGCGACGGGGCTCGCGGGCATCCTTCAGTTTATCTACATGAGCGCGACTGGCGACCCGACCACGGCCGACGGGCTCGAGCTCAAGGTGATCGCCGCCGTCGTGATCGGTGGGGGCAGTCTCTCCGGGGGCGAGGGGAGCGTGGTGGGAACCTTGATCGGCTGCTTGATCATGTCGGTGCTTGATAACGGCTGTGTCCACGCGGGGATACCCAACCCCACGCAGGATATTATCATTGGGGTCATCATCGTTGCCGCGGTCACGCTCGACCGGATCCGCCGCGGTGGCGCGTAGGGAGAAATCACATGCCTTGCGTACGCATCACCAAACAAGGGGCTGCCGTCGTCGTCCTGGTGGGTTTTCTTTCCTTGAACGCCCCGGCCCAGGACAACGCGAACACTCCGGGAGATGCCATGAGGAAACCATCGATCTCGGTTACGGGTCATGGCGAGATCTCGGCCAAGCCCGACATCGTCGAGATTTCGGTCGGCGTGCTCACCCACGCCCCAACCGCGAGCCAGGCCGCCAAGGACAATAGCGCGATCGTGGCCCGCCTCATGGCCACGCTCACCGACCATGGAGTCGCCGAGAAAGACGTCCAGACCACGGAGTTACGGGTCGCCCCCCGCTACACCCAGCCCGACCCTCGCCGAACCGCGGAAAACTCGGAGTTCGTCCCTCGGATCATCGGCTATGAGGTTTCGAACTCCGTCCGCGTCGTCGCGCGTAAGCTCGACCAGGTGGGGACCTTGCTCGACGCCCTCTTGCAAGCAGGCGCGAACCAAGTGAGCGGGATCAGCTTTCGGAGCGAGCATCCGGAATCATTCATGGACCAAGCGCGCAGCCGAGCGATGGCCGATGCCAAGCACAAGGCGACGTTGCTAGCGGGCGAGGCGGGCGTCCGCGTCGGCGCGCCCCGGTCGATCGAGGAGTCCGACGGCCAATCCCGCTTTCCTCGGTTCGAACTAGGGATCGCCGCCGTCATGGCCGGGCCCCAGATGCGCGTCGCGCCTGGCGTGGAAAAGATTTCGGTCACGGTCTCCGTCGTCTATGAGCTGCTTCTTCCGAAGTAATTCACGGATCACGCTCGAGTGCCGGCGCAAACCTCGAATTGACACCGTTCCGCGACGCAACTACCATGCGAGCCGCTGGTTCGCACAAAGCGCCGGCAACCGGGATAGGCCCCAAACCACGGTCCCCACTCCCATTTGGCCAGCCCGATAAGCCGCTTTAATAGGCGTCAAGGAGGACGCCAAGGTCTAAGATCAAGTCGTCAAGTCAGGTTGACCGACTAATCTGGGTAGTTTAACGACGAATGGGCAATTTCGTCGTCATGGTTTTTTCGCTTATCCGCACAAGGAAGTGCTTCGCGCATGGCCAGCACACTCGAGGTTCGGCCGCGACGGTCGAGAGGCGGAAGGGAGTCTGGATCGCGGGTCCATGCCGCTCCACCCCCGTGTCTCCGGGTCGATTCGCGTTCCAAGCGGCGCATCGCCTCGAATTTTGTCTGTTTGAGCTCGGCCGAGCTGATTTCGCGGACGACGTCGGTGGTTGTGACCCTGACTCTGGCTCGGCGCCTGGGGGTTGACGGCTATGGGCGGATCGAGTTCGCGTTTAACGTGGTGTTCTGGTTGGTCTTATTGTTGCGTGATTCCAGCGACGTGATTGTCACCCGCGAGCTTTCCCGCCATCCGAGGTTGGTTCGGCCCTTGGTCGATCAGGTGATGGCGTATAAGTCGTTGCTTGCGTTGATGTTATTTACGCTCTTGACCTTGGTTGGGTCGTGGACGCTGGCGGAACGATCGGACTGGCTGATTCTGGTTCTGTATGGCTCGATGCTGTTCACGACGGCCCTGGGGCTCGACTATGTGTTTCGGGGAACGGAGCGGATGGGGCTGGTGGCGTTGTCGTTGTGCGTGCGGGTGGGGATTTACGCGGTTGGGGTGTTGTTCACGGTGCGAGACGCGAGCAGGATCGCGTGGGTGCCCCTCTGGCTGACCTTGGGCGAGGTCAGCGGGATCGCGCTTGTCTGGTTGAACTATCTGAAGCATTACCGCATGCCACGGCCCAGGCTTACGCCGCGGTTTTTGTTCATCATGATTCAGCGAGGGCGGACGGTCTGCGTGATGCAGCTTTCGCAGGCGGTGATTAACTCGGCCGATTTGCTGGTGGTGGGGCTCTTGTCGACCTGGGGCGAGGTGGGGCGATATGGAGCGCCTCATCGGATGGTGACCGCCCTCTTGACGTTTGGCCTGATTCTGCAGCAAGCGGCGTTTCCGACCTTGGCGAGGCTCTGGCGCCAGACGGCCGGGGCGGGGCGGGAGGCGCTCGATTCGCTGGTCGAGGTGCTCATGACCGGGCTTGTGCCAATCGCGATTGGCTGTACGATCCTGGCCGACCCGCTCGTGCATTTGATCTTGCCTCGTGAGTACGCCGGCTCGGGCTTGCTCCTGGCGTTGGGGATTTGGAGAGCACCCTTGTTGATTCTGGCCTATCTGTATCAGACCACTCTGATCGCGCTCAATCGCGAGACGGCCGGGGTGCGAACCCTGCTGTTGGGAGCGATTGGGATCGGCCCGTTGATCATTGTCTTGCGTCTGGTGTTTGGGCTCGCGGGGGCTTCGCTGGGGGTTTTGATCGTGGGGTTGGGCTTGGTGGTCGCGGGCTATGCCAGCCTGGCGCGTGAGGGTCGGCAGCCGGCCTGGCATCATCACCTTGGCCGCCCGGTGGCGGCCTCCCTGGTGATGGTGCCGGTGTGTCTGGTTCTGGTCAGGTTTCATGTCCTGGCGGCGGTTGGGGGAGGGGGCGTGGCCTATGTGGTGGCCTGGCTGGCCTTCGGCGGAATCGGCCATGCGAGGAATTGGAACAACCTGTTTCGGCCCCCGCTGAAGGCTCAGGGCGTGGATTGACGCTCGGGCGAGAGTGACAACCGGACGCGGCAAGGAGGTCGCCCGTGAAGATTCGAATGATCACCACGTTTTTCGGTGCTCATAGTTTTGGCGGTGACGCCGCTTATGTCGAGCGGCTCGCCCAGGCGCTCGTGAGCCGCGGACACGAGGTCCATGTTCATTACTGTGTTGATGCGTTTAACGCCGTCCGGGGGGACCACCCGACCCGCGAGTATTCGCCCCCGAGGGGTCTTCACGTCCACGCGCACAAGAGCCCCTGGGGTCCGCTTTCGCCGATCGCGACCCAGGCGACCGGCTGGCCCTGGTTCAAGGGGGAACTGGTCCGGGAGGCGCTCGACGACCCCCGCGCCGACGTCATTCACTTTCACAATATCTCACTGGTCGGTGGGCCGGGCTTGCTTGGCATGGGGACGAATCGGCGCTCGGCGCGAATCATGACGGCGCATGAGCACTGGCTCATCTGCCCGATGCATTTGCTCTGGAAATACGGCCGCCAGACGTGTGATAAGCCCGAATGCACGCGCTGTATGCTCCAGGGTCGGCGGCCGCCGCAGGTCTGGCGGGCCGGCACCGCGATCGAGCGCGGGCTTTCCCGGCTCGACGCCCTGCTCTTTCCCAGCCGGCACGCGCTCGAGGAGCATCAATCGCGGGGCTTCGGGCGGGTCGCGCCCCTGGTTCATTTCCCTTACTTCCTGCCTGACGATTGGTCCGGAGGTCTTGAGTACGAGCCCCGGCCCGTCACCGAGCGTCCTTACCTGGCCGCGGCGGGGCGGCTGGTCGAGATGAAGGGGTTCCAGCGGTTGATCCCGCTCATGAAGTATCTGCCCGAGGTCGACCTCCGACTCGCCGGCACGGGGCCCCACGAGCAGGCGCTCCGCGCCCTGGCGGCCGGCCTGCCGAACGTGAAGTTCGAGGGGCTCCTCTCGGGTCCCAGGTTGGCTCGGCTGTTTCATGGGGCCCAGGCGGTCGTCGTCCCGTCGCTTTTTCCCGAGACCTTTGGCTATGTCGTGCTCGAGGCCTTCGCCGTGGGGACGCCGGTCATCGTTCATGAGGGGGGTGGGGCGCTTCACGAGACCGGCGTCGAGAGCGGCGGTGGACTGGGGTATCGCACCGACGT
Organism: Planctomycetota bacterium; assembly: GCA_021808995.1. Lineage (GTDB taxonomy): Bacteria > Planctomycetota > Planctomycetia > Isosphaerales > Isosphaeraceae > JAKBAP01. The sequence continues at coordinate 12,623 of JAKBAP010000083.1, forward strand.
CGAGCTCGTGACCGCCATGCGCAGGCTGGTCCACGACCCCAGTCTTCGTGATGAGCTCGCCGAGCGCGGGCTCGAGGCCCGACGGGGGCCCTGGTCCGAGCAAACGCACGTCGACGCCTATCTGCGGCTCATCGCCGGGGCTCGGCCTGATCGGTTCGTCGCCCCCCTGGCTGGTCCCCATGCCTGGCGGATGGTCAGGCTTCCTCGAGCCGTGCCTGATTGAGCACCCGTCGTCGCCTCGCCTGGAGCCGCTCCCTTGAAACGAATCGTCAAGGATTCCTTGCTCGTCCTGATGGCGCTCGTCGTCATGGCGGGGGTGGTCTTCGCGCGGCTGGCGCGCGAACCGCGGGCGATCCTGGTCGACGGTAGACGGCCGAGCATCGACCGGGCCGATCGCTCGGCAGCCAGGCCCATTGGCAATGATCAGACCTTTTTCTTGCTCCCCCATCATCTATCGATCAGTCGGCATGTGGTGGACCATGGTCGCCCCCCCTTGTGGGACTCCCGGGGGTTTGGTGGGCGGCCGCTCGTCGGCAACCCTCAATCGGGCTTCTTTTATCCCCCCACGTGGCTCGCGTGGTGGACTAGATCGCCTGGCGCGTACGGCTGGCTCACGGTGGCGCACCTGATCTGGGGAGGGTTTGGGGTCTATCAGCTCTCGCGATTTCTGGGTCGGTCGCGATGGGCGGCGACGGTGGCCGGGTGCGTTTACGAGGCATCACCCTTTTTGCTCGCCCACGTCGCGGAGGGGCACCTGCCGCACGTCTGGTCGGCGTCCTTTTATCCATGGGCCTTCTGGGCGTTCGCACGAGCGCTCAGGCATGATCCACGAGGGCTGCTCGTGCTCTCGATCGTCCTGGCCGGCTCGTTTCTCGCCGGCCATCCCCAGGAGTGGTTGCTCCTCATGATTGCTCTCTGTGCCTGGGGTGGCGCGGACCTGCTGGCGCGGGCGAGATCGCGTGGGCTCGGCGTCTCGCTCCGGGGGTCGGCCCCGCTGTTCGCGTCGTTGGCTCTTTCCGTGGGGCTTTCGGCCATCGATCTGGTGCCTCAGCTCGCGGTTCGGCCATGGCTCAAGAGCGATCGCTCCGCGCCCGGTTTTCAACCGCCAGCGCACTATTTTCTTCGTCCCTTGAATCTGTTTCATCTGATCGATCCCACGGCCCTGGGGGGGCCCGCCGACTATTTTGGCGATGATAATTACTGGGAAACCGTCTGCTCGATCGGGCTCTCGCCTCTGGTGCTCCTGGCTGTCGCGGTCGTTTACGCCCCCGACCGGCGGCAAGTTCGCGGATGGCTCGCGGTCATGGGCTTTTCCCTGTGGTTCGCGGGTGGAAAGGGGCTCGGTCTTTATTCGCTTCTGTCCACGGTGGTGCCGGGGGTGGGGCTCGTGCGAGCGCCCGCGCGGGCCTTGTTTCTGGCCAATCTCGCGGCGTCGGCGCTCGTCGGCATGGGGCTGGATCAGGTCGTCGGGCGTCGCGTTCCGAGGTGGCGATGGCGCTTGCTGGCCTTGGGGGGGATGGTCATGATCGGGGTCGTCCTGGTCGTTGAGCCCCATCGCTCGTGGCTCGCCGTCGATCGGATCGTCCATGAACCGCGCGTGATCGTGGTCGTGGCGGCCCTGGTGTGCGTCATCCTCAGCGCGCGGGGGGGGCTCATGGGCATTCTGGCGGTCTGCGAGCTCGCCTGGGCCGGGTTCGCGATCATGCCGGTCGCGCCCCTGGAGGCGTTCGTGAGCTCACACGGCGTCACGGAGACGATCAGCGCGCGGGATCGGTCCGACGCGCCTACCCGCGTGAAAGCCCGCGACACGGCTTATGGCGATCTCCAGGCGCTCATGGATGGCGTCGAGAAAACCAACATCAATGACGTGTTCCAGCTCGAGTCCCCGAGCCGACTCTACGAGACGACGTATGAGATCACCTCGCGTCCCCGACCGTTCGCCCGCGCTCTTCCCATGTACGAGCCGGTCGCCGAGTTCAAGGCCGGCATCCGCCAGGCTGTTCTGGACAGGATGAGCGTGGCAGCCCTGGTCTCCGACCGGGTCGAGGAGTCTTGTCCTTGGCCGATCGTCGATCAGGCTCACGGACTAGTGATCTGGCGAAACCCGATAGCCTTGCCCCGGGCCTACGTTGTCCCGGGCGCGGTCGTGGTGGAGGCCAATCCGGCGCTTGTCCTGTCGGCGTTTCGGGAGCACGATCCCAGGCACTCGGTCGTGATGGAGACCGACCCATTCGCCGGCTTGCCCGCGGGTCCGCGACAGGGCTTCAAGGCCGCCCACTGGCTCCCCGCGGCGAGCGACCGGGTCGTGATCGAGATCGAAACCGACGCGCCTGGATTGTTGGTGGTCGCCGATACGTGGATGCCAGGCTGGACCGCCCGGGTCGACGGCCGCCCGGCCCTGATCGAGCGCGGGAATCTCTGCCAGCGCGTGGTCGCGCTTCCCAGACCTGGCCGTCACCGGATCGAGATGGCCTATTTCCCGCCGGGGATGGCCCTGGGCGGGGTCGTCACGGTGATTTCAGGGTTGATCTGGGCGACGCTTTGGGTGGCGACGCGATCGAGACCTGCCACGGCGCGAGGGTTTCATGCGTCAGCTCGCGGCCGCCCGCAAGGGGGGGGCGGGCTCGAGGCTCGGGTTCGCCGTCTTGAGGGTGACCGTGAAGACGCTTCCCTGGCCCAGCGTGCTTGAGACGCTGAGGTCCCCTCCCAGCGTCCGGGCGATTCGCATCGCGACCGGCAGGCCCAGCCCGACGCCGGAGTGCCCCTGTCGGCGCGCGACCTCGGCCCGAAAGAATGGATCAAAGACACGCGCGAGGTCCTGGGCCGCGATCCCAGGCCCGGAATCGATGACCTCGATCCGCGCCCATTCCTGGTCCCGTCCCGCGGAGACCGTGATTGAGCGCCCGGGCGAGCTGTATTTGCAGGCGTTCTCGATGAG